>JAZREK010000095.1:0-16982 GCA_045660765.1 Clostridia bacterium | reverse complement strand
ATAAATTCTTTTGAGCCCTTACGCTATTTAATTTTCAAGGTTCAATCGCTACGCTTTTTTGAGCGAGCTTGTTTATTATACCTCGGCTATATTCATTTGTCAACACTTTTTTTAAAGTTTTTTGAATTTTTTTCGAGATATTTTTTTGTTGCCGTTGTTTTCGTTTTAATCGCATTGAAAATTGCTAATTTCTGCAACAATAGGCGATAATATAATAATGAAGAAAAAAATAATTGTTGAAAAGATGTCGACAAAATGTTATAATACGAAACGATATTGTGTTGCAAAGCAACAGATTGGAGGAAAATATGAACAATAAAGAATTTAAACCGTATGTTCCTGCGGATAAGATAACACCCGAAATCACAATAACTTCTATTATTATGGGTATAATTCTCGCAGTTGTATTCGGTGCGGCAAACGCGTATCTCGGACTCAGAGTCGGAATGACAGTATCCGCCTCTATACCTGCCGCTGTTATTGCTATGGGTGTAATCCGTGTAGTGATGCGAAAGAACTCAATACTTGAAAGCAATATTGTACAGACAATAGGTTCTGCAGGTGAATCACTCGCAGCAGGTGCTATTTTCACTCTTCCGGCTCTTTTCTTGTGGGCTGCTGAAGGAAAAATGGACAAGCCAGGTATTGCTGAAATTACAATAATCGCTCTTTTAGGTGGTCTTTTAGGTGTATTCTTCATGGTACCCCTCAGAAACGCGCTCATCGTAAAAGAGCACGGCATTCTTCCCTATCCCGAAGGTACTGCTTGTGCAGAAGTGCTTCTCGCAGGTGAAGAAGGTGGCGCAAACGCATCCACCGTATTTGCAGGTATGGGATTTGCTGCAATCTTCAAATTTATAATTGATGGTCTTAAAGCAGTTCCCAGCGAAGTTTCACTTCGTTTCAAAGGTTTTGCTGGTGAAATCGGAACTCAGATTTATCCTGCTGTTATGAGTGTTGGTTATATCTGCGGACCGAGAATTTCATCTTACATGTTCGCCGGTGGTGTTCTCAGCTGGATGGTTCTTATTCCTATGATGGTTCTTTTCGGTAAGGATCTTGTTCTCTATCCCGGCACAGCTCCTATCGGAGAAATATTCGCTAACGGTGGCGCTGGCGATATATGGGGAACATACATCAGATATATAGGCGCAGGCGCGCTTGCCGCAGGCGGTATAATAAGCCTTGTAAAATCTCTCCCCCTCATCATTCGCACTTTCAGCGATGCAATTAAAAGCATGAAGGGAAATAATCAGATTAAAATCGATCGTACTTCAGATGATATAAATATGAAGATTGTTCTTCTTGCAATAGCACTTCTTACTCTTCTGGTATGGCTTGTTCCACAGATTCCCGTAACACTCCTCGGTGCAATTATTGTCGTAGTGTTTGGATTCTTCTTTGCAACAGTTTCATCCAGAATGGTTGGTCTTGTAGGTAGCAGTAACAACCCTGTTTCAGGTATGGCTATTGCGACACTCCTTTTTGCAACTCTTATCCTTAAGGCTACAGGTAGCGAAGGTGTTGCAGGTATGCAGGGAGCAATTGCTATCGGTTCTATTATCTGTATTATTGCTGCAATTTCAGGCGATACATCGCAGGACCTTAAGACGGGTTACCTTCTCGGTGCTACTCCTAAAAAGCAGCAGATTGCCGAAATACTCGGTGTAGTTTCATCAGCGTTTGCAATCGGTGCTACTCTTTACCTTCTCGACACTGCGTGGGGATTTGGTTCAAAAGAACTTGGCGCACCTCAGGCAACACTTATGAAGATGATTATCGAAGGTGTTATGGACGCAAACCTTCCTTGGAACCTCGTAGCAATCGGTGTTTGCATCGCTATAGTTGTTGAGATTATAGGAATTCCTGTTCTTCCTTTTGCAATTGGTGTTTATCTCCCGGTTCATCTTAATGCCTGCATTATGGTGGGCGGTCTTATCAGACTTTTTGTTGATAAAATCAAGAAGCCTAAAGAAGAAAAGGACGCTATTACAAATGATGGTATTCTCTTCTGTAGCGGTATGATTGCCGGCGAAGGCATCGTTGGTATTCTTCTCGCACTTCTTGCCGTATTTGGAATCGCTGACAAAATTGATATTTCAGGAAAACTTGGTCTTTCTGCAACTGCATCCAGCATTGCAAGCCTTGTAGTATTTGGTCTTATTATACTTTCTGTATTGAAATTTTCTGTTTTCAAGAAGCGTGCTAAATAATTATGAAAAAGAAAGAAATCGTTTCAGAAAATTATCTTGAAAAAACACCTGTAAAAAGTTCTCTTATTAAATGGACTCAATCAGAAGATGAAAAAGTAACTCTGGAAATTGAAAATACAGGTTTTTTCAATAAACTGGCACAAAAGTTTTTCGGAAGGCCAAAAACATCATATGTTCATCTTGACAGCATGGGCAGTTTTGTCTGGCCGATTATAGATGGAGAAAAAGACATTCTTGCAATTGGTGAAGAAGTAAAGGAGAAGTTCGGCGATGAATGCGAACCTCTTTACGAAAGACTTGCAAAATTTTTCCAAATACTTGAAAGTTATAATTTCATAACATTGAAATAAAAAAGAAGCTCGGATTAATCCGAGCTTCTTTTTACTTTGAAATTTTAACAATCTTATACTCGATAACGCCCATAGGAGCCTCTACTGAAACTTTCTCGCCTTTTTTGTGACCAAGGAGAGCAGCACCTACCGGAGATTCGTCTGAAATCTTACCCTTGAGAGGATCAGCTTCCGTAGAACCTACGATGAGATACTCCGAAGTCTCGCCGTCAAGAATATCTTTTACAGTTACCTTTGAGCCAACAGATACAACATCTGTTGCAACTTCTGTTTCATCAATAACTTCAGCATTTTTGAGCATGTTTTCTATTTCTACAATTCTTGCTTCAATTTCTGCCTGCTCATTTTTTGCTTCATCGTATTCACTATTTTCAGATAAATCGCCGAATGATTTTGCCATTTTAAGAGCGGCGGTATTTTCCTTTCTTCTGACGGTCTTGAGATTATCAAGTTCGTCCTGGAGTTTTTTCAAGCCTTCGCTTGTAAGTAAAACTTTCTTTGCCATTACAGCACTACCTCTTTTCATTTTTTCCTTTAATGACATACTTTTAGTATTATAATATCAAAATGCCTTTGTGTCAAGCAAAAAAATCGGATCCACTTTTTTATTTATATCCAGTTCAAAATTTTCTATCGTTCTTCTCCCCATAATTGCTTGCAGGCATAATCCATTACTTTTTTCAAGTCCTTTTATCGAATATTCATCCGGCAGCATTATTTCTCTTATGTTCAACACATTACTTCCCGTAATTTTATTCTCCGTAATATTAATTATCTGGGAATTTGTGTTTCTGTATTCTTCAACAAATATGGAAATAACATCTGCTCCTGAGTTTGTTTCCAATTTCTCCACACATCGAATAGGATATCCATACTCAAAATAAATTTCATCGCAATTTTTTTCTAACCTTTCGTTTGAAACTATTGTATAGATACGACTTAACCCTATTAACCTCTTTATAAATTCACAAGCCAGACTAGGACTAGCATATATATGAACATCTTCAAGTGGTAGTTTTAATCCGTATTTCAAAGCTACTTTTCTGCACACATTTTCTATTATTTGCAAAACGATTTCCATAGATAATCCGCTGTATGGTTTTAGAAGACCTTGAAGAACCTTTTCTTCTGCAAAATCATTACCCACAACTATGGTTCTATCCGAATGTTTTTTTATAACCTTTTTAATCAAGCGTTCGCTATTTTTGACAGTTATCAAGGAGTGTAGTTCATACTCTTCACAAACAATATTTTTCCTACGCGCCTTTTTATCAACCAGTTGCATTACCAATATTTTTTCCAAATAAAATCACC
The DNA here is from genome assembly GCA_045660765.1 of Clostridia bacterium. Taxonomy (GTDB): domain Bacteria; phylum Bacillota; class Clostridia; order UMGS1883; family UMGS1883; genus UMGS1883. Next base: position 13,105 of record JAZREK010000095.1, on the reverse strand, counting down.
TCTCGGCAAAAGCATATATATAACTATATTGCACCAGAGAGGTGATTATTTCACTGTACTGTTATTTTATCCTTTATTTCGTTAAACTTGCGAGTTCCTATGCCCTTTACCTTTTTAAGGTCCTCAATGCTTTTAAACTCACCGTTTTCCGCTCTGTAATTTATTATTTTTGTTGCCGTAGATTCTCCTATTCCATCAAGCTTGCACAATTTGTACATATCTGCGGTATTGATGTTTATCAAACTCGTATTGCTGTCATTGTTTTCGTTTTTAGTGGGAATAACTATTTCTTCCCCATCAACAAGCTGCATTGCGAGATTCACAGATGAAAGGTCTGCATTTTTCTTTTCGCCACCTGCTACAATTATTGCATCCTTGATACGGCTTCCAAACTCAAGCTCATAATAACCGGGAGCGTTAACCTCTCCCTTTATATCTATTCCAACAATCTTCTTTTCATTATTTTGGGCAAAGTCCTTGAAAAAAACCAATATAAACACCGCGGCAAGCGCAAAAAGATAAAAGAAAATTTCACGAATAAAAGATTTATCCTTCACTTACTATTTCCCCTTTTGTATATTTAAAAGCTTTGTCTGCAATATCGTTAATTTCTTTTCTGTAATCAAGACTTTCTGTTGTTTGTGCTATCTTTATAATTTCTTCGTATGCACGTTTAGTCTCGGCACTACCTTTAGGAGATTTTTTTACAATTTTAAACAATTCCTTGGAAAGCAACAGATTGTATTCGTCTTTATTGTAAGCCTTCTGCACTGCGTTACGATACTGTTGTGCGCTAAGTTCATATGTTCCGCATGCATCGTAAAGAAGGGCCTTTTCAAGTATATTTTCAAGATTGTTTTTGTCGCGTTTAATCGCCTTGTCAATAGTTTCTACAGCTACATCATACGAGAAAGCAATTTCTCCGGATTTTCGTAATGATGTTGTTGCCATTCTTAAACTTTCACTGTCGCAGACATTCAATGTCCCTGCAATTTTGTATAAAGAATATGCGGAAACATAATCTTCTTTATTATAAGCGTTATTCGCGCTTGTTCTGATAATGCTGTGCGCAAAAAGTAAGGTTGATATTACAAGAACACTTATTGTGCCATATGAAATCTTTTTAATTACTTCGCCGTTTAATTCTAACTTAATTTCCAACCCTGCTAACTGCTCATTATAAGATGTCAATCCTATTGCTAAAAGTAAAACTGCTATATTCTCTCCAAACGGTAAAAGGGTTATGAGAACGCAAAGGAATAACGATGCAAGTGAAGTTGTGTTTTTTAATCTTAAAAAGATAACAAAGTTTTTAATTATAAGAAAAACGCTTACCAAAGCTCCTATAAACCCACTGCTTGCAAAAAGATATGCAAACAATCCGACTTGCGGAAGATTTGATTTTGTTAGGGTCATAAAAGTTCCTCGGGCAGTCCAGAAGCCGCCTCCGGCTCCGAAAAAGTTCTTCGTTGCAAAACCAAGAACTTCTGAAAAAGCATTTGAAAAAGCGGAGTTTGTAAGCCACACAACTGAGGAAATAAAAAAAGTTACAACTCCAACAATAGATGCAATCACAAAAACTTTTTGTCCTTTTTGTTTTGCAAAGAGTAAAATAGTGAAAAGAATCGCAAAAATCCAACCAATAGAACTTTTCGCTAAAACAAAAACAAATATTTTTGCCACAGCAACCAATACAAGCAGTATTCTGCGCAGTTTTGAATTCCCCTTAAGAAGCAACAATGTTGCCATTATGGAAAAGTAGAGAAAGATTGCTAAAAAATCATTTGTTACCAATCCCTTACTTAAAGGGGTTTTTCCGGCTACAGGCACTATTTTGCCAATCCAATAGGTTAAATTTATTATCGCACAAATCAACCCTGAAATTGAAAACAAGTACATAGCTCTGCGTTTTATATTGTCCGTCTTGTTTTCAGCAAAATAGTCATAGGACAACGTGTGAAATATCATCAAGACCAACGCCGAGAAAAAGAAAAGCAGATTTCCCTCTCTGTTGCTTGCCCAAAAGGAAGTTATCGCAGAATAAACCGCGAGTAAAAGATAGGCAAAATGGCTTACTGACAGATCAACTTTTTGCGTGCTTTTTATTCTCATCCACAAAACACACGAACAAATTATAAGCAATACAAATATTCCTGTGCTTTTAGGCATTTCACCCAATGCAGAAGGTATTGACAACATAAAAATAGTAGCAAAAACCTGCAAAATTATTAAACTTTTTTGTTTTGTTATATTGGAAAGCATACTTCCACCACTCTTTTTTTACTTTGCTTCCTCGTGACTTTTTTCCACGAGCAAAGAAATTTCTTCAGTATAGGATTTAACTAACACTTCGTTTTTCTTCTGTGCATACATTAAATATTCGATATTACCTTCAGGCCCGCGGATGGGAGAAAAATCAAGTCCTAAAATTTCAAATCCGTTATTCTGTGCAAAGGTAACAACTTCTCCAATTACTTCCTTGTGGACTTCGGGATCTCTTACGACACCCTTTTTCCCAACCTTTTCACGACCCGCTTCAAACTGAGGCTTAATAAGAGCAACTATCTCTCCACCATCACGAAGAAGCGTTTTTGCAACGGGAAGCACAAGTTTAAGCGAGATGAACGCAACATCTACAGATGCAAAATCAAGTTCCTGCCCTAAATCCTCGAGGGTAACATAGCGTATATTTGTACGCTCCATATTCACAACTCTTTCATCGGTACGAAGTTTCCATGCGAGCTGTCCATACCCAACATCAACAGCAAATACTTTTGCAGCGCCATTTTGAAGCATACAATCTGTAAACCCGCCTGTGGATGCACCTATATCCATCGAAACAAGTCCATCAAGATTAATGGAAAAAGATTTCATAGCCTTTTCAAGTTTCAATCCTCCACGACTGACGTATTTAAGTGTTTCTCCGCGCAATTCAACTTTATCTTTTTCGCTTACCTGGTCACCGGCCTTATCCGCCTTTTGATTATTTACATAAACCTTGCCCGCCATAATAAGACTTTTCGCAAGGTCTCTTCCTGACACAAGTCCGTTTTCAACCAAATATATATCTAGTCTTTGTTTCAAGATTTAAGCATCCTTTCTATATCGCCAGAAATCTTTTCTGTTGTAAATCCGTAGAGATTTTTTATATCTTTAATACTGCCATGTTGCACAAAGCAATCCTCTACAGCTTTTATTTGAACACTGAATTTCAAGTTTCGAAGCGCCGCCTCTGCAGCTATCATTTCACCCATTCCGCCACGTTTCTGATTTTCTTCCACGGTGAATACAGAGCCTGTTTTTTCAGCGCTTTTAAATATTGTTTCATAATCAAGTGGCTTAATGGTCCTTACGTCAATAAGCTCCGCATCAATACCTTTTTTCGCAAGATTTTCACATATCTTTACGCCTAGAGCTACACTTTGTCCCTCACATACAATGGTTACATCTTTACCATCTTTCAAAACACTTGCTTTTGAAAGTTCAAAGGGTCCGTTGTCAATCGAAAGTTCTTCAGCACCTCTTGGGTATCTTACCGCAATAGGACCATTGTGCACCTTTACTGCATAGTCCAACATTTTAGAAAGTTCACTATAAGAAGATGGAGAAAGAAGCGTCATATTCGGTATAGAAGTAAGATATGAAATATCAAAGATACCCTGATGCGTCGCTCCGTCACCCGGAACAAGTCCCGCTCTGTCAACTGCAAACACAACATGATAATTACCTATTGCAACATCATGAATTATATTATCGTATGCACGCTGAAGAAACGTTGAATAAACTGCCACTACCGGTAATGCACCGCCTGCAGCTATCCCTCCTGCGTAGGTTACGGCATATCCCTCTGCAATTCCGACATCATGAAGCCTGTCGGGATATTTCTGAGAAAAAGATTTAAGACCACTTCCCTCTATCATAGCCGGAGTTATTACTGTGATTTTTTCATTTTCTTCTACTATTTTACAGAGTTCGTCTCCAAAAACACTTGAATACGAATCCGAAGTTTTTAAGGTTTTGCCTGTTTCTTTTTCAAAAGGACCAATTCCATGAAAGATGTGCGGACTTTTTTCGGCAGGCTTGTACCCTTTACCCTTTTTTGTAATCACATGCACCAAAACCGGTTCATCAAGCGAAAGCGCGCGTGTGAACATTTTTTCCATTTCGGAAATGTTGTGTCCGTCTACCGGACCTAAGTATGTAATTCCGAGCTGTTCAAAAAACTGGTTAGGTGTTATCGCGTATTTTATGAGCCTTTTTATACGGCGCAAAGATTCCATAAGCTTTTCTCCGCCACCGGGCATTTTCTGAATGGTTTTTACTATTTTACGTTTTGACGCTGTGTACCCTTTATTCGTTCGCGCTCGCGCCAGAAATGTCGAGAAGGCTCCTACGTTCTTGGATATAGACATTTCGTTATCGTTAAGAACAATGAGCATCTTTGTATTCTCACTGCCAATGTTATTAAGTGCCTCAAACGCAAGACCACCTGAAAAAGCTCCGTCTCCGATAACTGCAGCAATGTTGTGTTTTTCACCTTTGATTTCACGTGCCTTCGCAAGGCCTGCAGCTGAACCTAAAGATGTAGACGCATGACCGCTGTAGGTAATATCAAACTCGCTTTCTTTGGGGTTTGAAAACCCGCTCACGCCTCCAAGTTTTCTCAGGGTCGATAATCCTCGTGCGCGTCCTGTCAATATTTTATGAACATAAGACTGATGTCCTACATCCCAAACGATCTTATCTTCAGGGGCATTCAGCGCGCGATGAAGTGCAACAGTAAGTTCTACCACACCAAGATTACTTGCAAGGTGTCCGCCATTTTTCGAAACACTATCCACAAGTAATTCGCGAATTTCCGCACATAAAGAATCAAGTTCTGCGGGACTGAGTTTTTTTACATCAGACGGATATTTAATTTTGTCAAGAGACTTGTACATAATTATTCTCCATTCTGCCTTAAGCAAAAGATGCCGAAATTTCGCCGTTTAAGGCTGTTTCTGACCATTCGCTTTTGATCAGGAATACAAATGTTTTATATAGTTTCAGGTTTTACATAAGCAGTGTTGTACTCTTCATAGATTACCATACCCGGTCTTGCACCATTGGGCTTTCTCACATGGCTTACAGGACAATAGTCAACCTCCACGTATGGAGAGTTCTTTCCCTTTGAGTAATACGCGGCAATCGAAGCTGCTTTTTCTATAACATCATCAGGATAATCTTCACCGTTATATTTCACGAGAGTGTGAGAACCCGGAATATTTTTAGCATGCAACCACAAGTCACGACTTCTGCTCATTTTAAGAGTCAACATATCGTTTTGCATATTATTTCGCCCTACGTAGATGGTGTAACCATTGTAGGAAAATTCATACGGTTTAGAAGTTTCAGAATTCTTTTCTCTTTTCTTCTTTGAAGATTCGTTTCTGATATAACCATTCACAGCAAGTTCTTTGCGTATTTCCGCCAGATGCGAGGGCGTTTGTGCATTTGTAACACTGTAAAGAACAGACTCCAGATATTTAAGTTCATCAAGAGTGATTTTTATTTGCTGTGCTGCATAAATTTCTGTATTTTTGGCTTTTTTATATTTGGTATAGTAGCGATTTGCATTTTGAGACGGAGTAAGCTTGCTGTCGAGTTTTATCTTTATTTCACGATTTTCCGCATCATAAAAATTTTGCGTTACAAGCATTTCATCGCCCTTTTTCAACTTATAAAGATTTGCAGTAATAAGATCGCCAGAAATTTTATGTTTTTCTCTTTTTTCGGCTTCCTTGAGTTCACCTTGAAGCAGATCCAACTTTTTTTGAGCTCGGCGAATATTATTCGTAACCACCTTTGTGATAGCTGCGCTTCTGTCGTTTATTCGCATTTGCAAATCTCGTAAAAAATAAAACTCACACGCCGCTTCATTCATCGTTTCGGTTCGTTTTATTTTCCCCGCATTTTCATACTGCTTTATTTCAAATGGCGCAAAATCAACCGTCTTTTTTCCATCCTCGGAAAAAATTACACACGGATTGAATTCGTGATTTTTTGCTTTTTCAAACAATTCAAAAAGATCGTTTGCTATTTTTTCTTTCTGCGTAATCGTAAGTTCGCCTACAAAAACGCTACGCATACCACAGACATTATATATGCACTCACCGGCAAGAAGCGGACTTATACCTTTAACACTATCTGTTATGGCACGGTCAGTTTCGCGACCTTCGGGAGCTGTTTCCAAAACCTTTAAATAATCCTTTGCTGTCGCGATCTCCGGATTTAATCTGTCACTATCCGGGGGCATCATATAGAGAAGTCCGGGCAAAATATTACGCACAGAACTTACTGTCAAGTCAATATGCTTTACAGAATCAATTATCTTTCTTTTTTCATCAAGAAAGATAATATTACTGTTTCTTCCCATAACCTCACATATAAGGTGTCGGGTTGTAATATCACCAAGTTCATTACGACAAGATATTTCTATATCAACAACTCTTTCAAAGCCAAGTCTTAAAACGCTCTCAATTCTGCCTCCGGTAAGATGTTTGCGAAGAAGCATACAAAACATTGGAGGAGTTGCCGGATTTTCTTTGTTTTCAGATACCAGATGAATACGAGAATTCGCAGTACTTGCACTTATAACAAGTTTTTTAGCACCACTTTGCGCTTTGAGCATCAGAAGTATCTCGTCGCGTTCTGGTTGGTGTATCTTTTCAATTTTAGCTCCTTTAAGCTCACAATCAAGCTCGTGGGCAATTGCACCAAGTGCGACTGCGTCAAGCGGCACACATATCCCTCCAAAATAGTATAGTCATAATATTATAACATATAAGAACGATGTTTGCAACAAAAAAACTGCAGTGCTACTGCAGTTTTTTATCAATACACATATGATTCCGGGTTGATTGGAACACCAGCTACCAACAGTTCAAAATGGAGATGTGGTTCTTCTCTGCGTTCCAGTACCGCACTGTCTCCTACGAAAGCTATAGCTTGTCCTTTTGAGACTTTTTCTCCCTCTTTTACGCTGATTTTTTCGTCAAGATTTTTATAAACGCTGACGATTTCTCCAGGATGAGTTATCTCGATACAGTATCCCCAATAATTATCCTTGAAAACTCTTCTGACAATCCCGTCCCAAGCGCTTACCACGACAGTTCCCTTTTCCGCCTTATAATCAATAGCCGTGTGCGCTCTCCAATCATCCATAGTCTTGGAATAAACTACCGTTTGCGAATAATCGTTCAGCACAACTTGTCCACAAGGAAAAAGCATTCTTTCAGGCGGAGAATCTTCTTTTTCTTCGCTAATTGTTATTTTTTCGGATTGTTTTTTCTCTTCAGCTTGTTTTTTCTCTTCGGTCTGTTCTTCGCTTTTTTCAGCAAACTCATCCAGCACTTCAATCTTTTCTTCCACTGTTCCCGCAGGAACAGATTCTTTCTCTTTTTCAGGAAGCAATATTCTGCCTGTGTATACTGCGTTTTTCTTTGATTCTTCACTATCTTTAAGCGCCGTTGCACGCCCGATAAAAAAGCTGATTAGAAACACACATAAAGCCAATATCAAGTAAAGTGATGTTTGCGGTTTTCTCATTATTTCACGCTCCTTGATTCTATTATTTCCAAGAGTTGCATCTTTTAAACACCACTTATCTGTATACCTGTATAGTAATGGGTCAATATTTCAATGTAATCATAACCTTCTTTAGCCATAGTATTTGCCCCGTATTGACTCATTCCCACACCGTGTCCGTATCCGGTTACTTCAAACGTTATAACCTCGTTAGTTGCTGTAATTTTAAAACAGCTGCTTCGCAAGTTGAAAATAGAACGTATTTCTCTGCCTGAAAACTCTACCCCTCCAATGTTTATCGACTTAACACTTCCTCCCGAAGTAAGAACAGGGATCCCAATGTCTTCCGGTCCGTTAATTTCTACATCGTTTTTTTCAAGCGAGAGTTTTTGTTTAAACTCATCCATCGAAAAACTTTGAGTTGAGAAGAAGTTAGGGGCTGTCTCTTCCCCATGACTTTCAACGCTTATAAGATACGGAACTTCTCCTCCCCAAACGTCTTTTGAGTTTTCTGTTTTTCCCGAACCGGTCTGGGAATGAAACACAGCCATTACAACCGCACCGTCGTAGGTTATTATTTCGCCTGCTGTAGAAAATACTGCATCTGAAATTTTTTCAGAATATTTATCCTTTTTCTCTTTCCATAATTCTGAAAGTTCCTTGTCTGTCTTATACGCTTTACAATGCGTAGAATCTGTGCAAACCGCAGCGTCGGGATGTTCAGGAGTCGGGTTTTCTTTTCTGTACAACACATAACTTCTGGCGGCTACTGCCTGCGCTTTAAGTGCCTCTATTTCAAATTCTGCCGGCATTTCTGCAGCAACTACTCCACACAAATATTCTTCAATATCCACAAGTCGTGTTTCATTATCATTAGAAAAAAATACATTTATTTTTTCCGATTTGGTCGGTAATACATTTTCATTCTTTTTTTCTACATTTAAGAAAAAGGATGTCAGAACAGGTATTAAAAAAACCGCTATTATAAAAAATAATACAGCGATAAAATAGCGTTTAATCATCATTTTCACCTCGCGCTATATAAAGTTTATTCCCCTGACGAATTAATTAGAACATTATGTTCTAATTTTCTTGACTATGGCTATGTTTTTTGCTATAATTTTAACGTATATGCAGATATTTAACTATATCTACTTTTGAAGTATTAAATCCCTTTTGTCGGGATTTCAATTTTAACAGCACAGAACGGAGGCAACTTCATGCAGGAAGGCTACTCAAACTTTATTCACGACATTATTGACCAGGATTTGGCGGAAGGACGCGAAAATCACGTTCACACACGTTTTCCTCCTGAACCTAACGGATATCTTCATATCGGAAGCGCAAAAGCTATATGGATAAACCACAGCACTGCGAAAAAATACGGTGGGCTTTTCAATCTTCGTTACGACGATACAAACCCCGTTAAAGAAGACGACGAATTTGTAAAGGCTATTGAAGAGGATTTGCATTGGCTCGGCGCAGACCCCACAGGCGGTATTTTCTACGGAAGCGACTATTTTGACAAGTGTTATGAGTTTGCTTGCAAGCTGATCCGAGACGGAAAAGCGTTTGTTTGCGACCTTTCACAGGAAGAAATGGCACAGTATCGCGGTTCGCTTACAGAACCCGGTAAAGAAAGTCCTTATAAAAACAGAAGTGTTGAGGAAAACCTTGACCTTTTTGAAAGAATGAAGAACGGAGAATTCGGCAACGGAGAACGCACTCTTCGTGCGAAGATTGATATGGCTTCTCCCAATATGAATATGCGTGACCCCGTTATTTATCGTATACTTCATACAAGTCATCATCGTCAGGGCGACAAGTGGTGCATATATCCCATGTACGACTTCGCTCATCCTATTCAGGACGCGCTTGAGGGAATTACACATTCTCTTTGTTCAATCGAATTTGAAAATCACCGTCCTCTCTATAACTGGGTTGTTGAAAACGTAGGTTTTGAACACGATCCGCATCAGTACGAATTTGCAAGACTTAACATGACATACACCGTTATGAGTAAGCGTTATCTCCGCAAGCTCGTTGAAACAGGTTATGTTGACGGTTGGGATGACCCCAGAATGCCAACCCTTCAGGGGCTTCGCAGAAGAGGTTATACACCCAGCGCGATATTTGACTTTATTGAACGCAGCGGCGTTGCAAAGGCAAACAGCATGGCGGATATCCGACTTCTTGAATACTGTATTTGCGAAGAGCTTAACGAAAACGCACAGAGAAGGGTTGCGGTTATTGAGCCTCTTGAGGTTACAATTACTAATATCCCCGATGACCATATTGAATACTTCGAACTTCCCAATCACCCGAAGAAGCCCGAACTCAGAACAAGAAAAGTTCCTTTCACAAATAAGCTCTATATTGAGCAGAGCGACTTCATGGTTGAACCTATCCCCGGATTCAAGCGTCTTAAGCCCGATGGTGAAGTTCGTCTTATGGGTGCTTACATCATGAAGTGTAACGAAGTAGTTTACAACGAAGATGGAAGCATAAAAGAACTTCTTTGCACAGTTGACATTGAAACAGGTAACGGTATGCCCACAGACGGTAGAAAGGTTAAGGGCAACATCCATTGGCTCAGCCGTGCAACAGCGGTAGAATTCAGCGTGCATCAGTTTGACAACATTTTCAACAAAGAAAATGTTGCAACACTTCTTGAAGATGATAACTTTGATGAATTCATAAACCCGAATTCACTTATCGTTTATGAAAAATCTTACGGCGAGCCTTCTCTCGCAGAAGCGCAGGTTGGAGAAAAGTTCCAGTTTGTGCGTATGGGTTACTTCACAAAAGACAGCAAGAAGGATGGCGTATTCAATCGTACAGCGCCTCTTAAAAGTTCATTCAAACCAGAATAATAAAAACAAAAGAGCAGTTCGCTGAACTGCTCTTTTTATGTGGTTTATTGTACTAATTTGACAATTCTCCGTTTTTTTGTGCCATTTTTTGTTTTTTTACAGGACATTTATCTTTCTTGAATTGACTTATGCACCAAAAAATGATAAATTATAGTCAGAGATTAATTAATTTATAATTAATTAAACAAGGAGGATTTAATTATGAAAAAAGTATTGAAAAAATCGCTTGTGCTGATGCTTGTTATCAGCATGGCACTTTCCGTACTTCCTGCTTTTGCAGAAGTTGAAAACGGAAACCATCCGTTCAGCGACGTTCCCTCTACCGAATGGTACAACGAATATGTCCAGAACGTATGGGAAAAAGGTATGATTAAAGGAGTTTCTGAAACAGCTTTTGATCCTGCCGGAACTCTCACAAAAGGTATGATTTTAACAATTCTCGGCAGACACGCAGGTGTTGACGAGGCGGCTTACACAGAAAGCAAGTTTGCTGACGTTGATGCAAAAGAATGGTATGCCCCCTATGTTGCATGGGCAGTAGAAAACAATATTGCAGAAGGCGTAAGCGAAACCGAGTTTGCTCCCGAAGCAATTGTTACAAGAGAAGAAGTTGCTGTAATCATTCATAACTACATCAATGCAGAAGGTTGTGCAGCTGCAGAAAACGGCGCTCTCTCCTACTCTGACGTTGATGCAATTTCCGAAGAGGCAATGACAGCTGTAATTGCTTGTAAGAACGCAGGCATTATGGAAGGTAATGCAGACGGCACTTTCCTTCCCAAGACTAACCTCTCTCGTGCAGAGGCTGCAGCAGTTGTAACAAGAGTTGATGAGTACATTGGCAAGGTTAAGGCAGAACTTGATACATACGTTATTTTCAACGAAGCAGATCAGAAGAAGTTTATAGATGCTACAAAAAATCTTAAATACTCTGACTTTGAACCTTTCGCTCTTGCAAAATGGCTCTACTGGAACGCTTTCAGCAAGGGTTGGACAATGACAGGTCCTGCTGAAACAATTATTGACGAAATCTTCATTCCTGAAGACGGTCTTGTAACAAGCAATACTGCAAACTATATCAAGCTTATCGCACCCGGTCTTTACAGCGAAAAGGCAGTATCCAGCAAGATTAAAGAACATTTCTATGGCGAAGCAAAAGAAATCACTAAAGAAGACCTTATCGTAGGTGACCTTCTCTTCACACAGAAAGACGAAAAGGCAAAGGTTTATGCATTTGTTGGTGACAAGTTCGTTGAAATGCAGAAGGACTATGCTCCCGATGTTGCAATCGAAGAAGTAATGGGGGCTCTTACTGAAAACGACATCTACTTTGTATTAAGACCCTCAATCGTTATGACAACACATAACTACAACGCACCCGTTGAAAAGCTTGACCTTACTCCTGCACAGGAAGCTGTTATCGGTACTGCAGAAGCATATCTTCTCCGTGGTGACCGCGTACAGTACGACGATGGTCATATCAGCCCCAAGAGCGAATACCGTTGGCAGGTTGGTATAAAGGCTCCTGAAGAAGCTACATCAGACCAGTATTCATACACAAACTGTGCGGCATTCACACACGACGTATATCTTTACGCACTCGATTACGATATCGAAGTTTATAAGACAGCCGACCTTATAAAGGTTGACGACAGCATCCGTCCCTTCTATCACCAGATTACAGGCGAAGAAACAGAAGAAGAAAAAGCTGCACTTCAGGCGAAGTTCTTTGAAACACTTCAGCCTGCAGATATCATCGTTACTCGTCGTAGCGGTAACGGTCACGCAATGCTTTATGTAGGTAATGGCAACATTATCCACAGTAGCGGTAGCACATACAACTACGATAACAACAAGGAAACTTACGAACCCTCTATCAGACAGCAGCTTGTTATCGACCTCTTTACAAAAGTTGCATCTAATCCCATCTTCGGTGGAAAGGTAACAGAGTTTGCAATCGTTCGTCCTCTTAATACGTGGAATGGCGAAGTTCCTGAAAATACAAAGAACAGAATTACAACAATGAAGGGCATCATGGCTGAAAAGCTTTCTTCACATAAGGAAAATATGTCAGTAAACCCCGGTGAAGAAATCGAATACAGCTTCTTCATGTATAACTCAAACGACTACGATGTAACACTTGAAATCAAGGATGTTGCTCCCGAGCACACAACATACGTTGCAGGTGCTGACAAAGTAGATGGGGAAAACCTTTCATGGACAGTTACAATTCCTGCAGGTAAGGATGCAACTGTAAAATACACAGTTAAGGTTAATGAGGACGCCGCTCTTGGCACTACAATTTACAGCGATAAAGCTACAATCGGCGGAGTAAAATTTGTTACTCCCGTAGTATACGTTAAGAAGTCTCTTACAAAGGAAGAACAGGCAAAGATTACTGAGTCTGCAAACAAGCTTAAGGGTTCAGAAATGAGCGCATTCGACCTTGCAAATGCAATTTACAAGGATGCAGGAATTTCAGAACAGATGGTTCCCGGCACAGGCTTCATGGATATCGCTGACGGTATCTTCTACGACAAGGGATATGACGGCGACAGAACAAAGCATTATCCTCATGGTTGCTTCGACCTTAAGAGAGAAGGCATCTACTCTGAAATGGTAGTTAACTCTCTCTATGGTGGTAGAGGCGCTTGGACAACACCTCT
>JAZREK010000094.1:0-5593 GCA_045660765.1 Clostridia bacterium | reverse complement strand
GCCTTTTGCCATATTAAAACCCAGAGCTAGACTCCGGGTACTACATGAAGATGGGCGCAGATGCGCAAAGCTTTATCATGTTGTACAGTGACTGGCGCCCAATTTCAAGAATTGGACATTCTCCACGGAAAAACCTACCCACTTGGTAGCAACCTCCCGCTTCATCGTCTGTCATGTCACAGCCACGCTATTGTATATTAAATAAGGAAAAATTGCAAGTAGTATTTTATAAAAAAGTACAGTTTTTCTTATTTTTGTATGGTTGCACAAATTCAACTTCTTGCTTTGTATATTATGTATAATATTTTTGGGTAAAAATGGATTAAACATGCTCTTTTATAGCTAAAAGAGTTAAAATCTTGCAGAATAGCAAGCCCAGTGCCATTTTGAGCGCCAAAATGGCGAAAAGCGTCGGGGGATTCCGATTTCCCCCGAACCCCTTGAAACGGCCTCGCAGGGCGAAGAAAGAAATTTGTTTTTCCTTTTTTAATGTGTGAGTATTGTTTTTTCAGTTTCCTCGCCTTTGCACCACCGAAATGTATTGATAAACTTATTATCAGACATTTCTAAATCGTGCCCACCGGCAAATGAAACTGATGTGGGCACGATTTTGGCGGTCGGCTTCGTCACTTCAAAAACCGTAGTTTACTTCATAAAGTTAGTTTGATATAAAACTAACAAGAGTAGTGCAGTAGCGTTTTTGTAAATTTACTGCCGACTACCGAGAAATTGCGAGCATCATTTTCCGCTGCTGGCGAGCAATTTCAGGCGATTAGGAAAAAGAGTTTTCCTTGGAGCCGGCGGTTCAAAGGCATAAAATTCACAAAAACAAAACCTCTCTCCGCTGCCAAGATAAGTAGCGTTGTTTTTTGAGCCCCTGCTAGGGCGTTTCGGGGGTGCGGGGGAATCGCAACCCCCGCGTTTTTGGTACTTTTGACACCAAAAGTACATCCCCCTTTTGGTTACAAAAGAACATAGTCTCCTTGTTTCCAAGAAAAAGTTTGTTCTTAATCATATTTTCCGCTGATATTAAAACCGTAATCTAGAAGTATATCTTCTATATATAAAACCTTCTCCCCTTCTGATGCTTTATCATCTAAAATGATTTTTTGTATTTTATCGAGAATTTTAACAGCAGTATTTTCTGCAATTTCTTTGAAATCCAAATCTTCTATACTGTTCAAAAGATGTTTTCCTATTTCCTGTGCCATTAAGTTTTTATAAAACTCGTCTTTTTCTATCATGTTTATCACCTCGTTTTCATTCTAACACTCTCGCCATAATAATACAACAGAAATTTCTGTGTTATTTTATTTTTATGGTAAATGATAAAATATAACAAGAGGTGATTAGCGTGAATTTTCAGTTGAAGAATACAAAGAAGAAAGACCCTGCTATTTATAAGACACTCTATATAAAACAATCACTTGCAGACAAAATCGAAAAAATCGCTGATGAAAACAAGACGAGTTTTAATAATGTAGTTATTTCAATGATTGAAAGTTGCTTAAGCACTGAAGAATAGTAAACAAGGTTGTCCGTTGACAACCTTGTTTTATTTATGTTAAAATAACAGCGGTGATATTATGCTTGAATATATAATAGGAAGAAACTCGTGCGATATTCGTGCGGACAGGTTTCTTATAAAGGCAACTACTGCCCCGAGTTCACTTATCTATAAGGCATTTCGTAAAAAGGATGTCAAAATAAACGGCAAATGGATTAAGGAAGATTATATTTTACGCGAGGGCGATGTGCTTCGTATATATATAAAGGAAGATTTTCGTCGTGAAAAGGAAGTTTCAAAAGTTTCCCTTACGGCTCCGATTGTTTTTGAGGATGAGAATATCATTATTTTCAATAAACCTGCCTCCCTTCCCTGCCAGCCTGATGAAAAGCACAAGAGTGGCACGCTTTCCGATATGCTTAAGAGCTACCTTATTGAAAAGGGCGAATATAATCCTGAGAGCGAAAGTTCTTTCTCCCCCGCTCTTTGCAACCGTCTTGACACAAATACGAGTGGTCTTATAATCGGTGCAAAAAACGCCGCGGCACTTCGCGATATGAACGAGCAGATAAGAGAGCGCAATGTTCACAAATATTATCTGTGTATTCTTGAAAATGTGCCTCAGGAAAAAAGTGCATTTGTAAATGCACATATAATAAAGGAAGAAACTACCAACACAAGTCGTATTGCAGACGAAGGAAAAGAGATTTCGATGCAGTACAAAATCATAAAAGAGTTTGACGGAAAAGCAGTTGTTGAAGTACTTCTCCACACGGGACGCAGTCACCAGATAAGAGCGTATTTTTCCTCTATCGGTTGTCCCCTTGTCGGCGACGGAAAATACGGCGCAAAAACAAGCGAAGGTCAGGCACTTTGCTCATACCGAATACGTTTTGGTTTTTCCGACGAGTATGACGGTGTTCTTTCTTATTTAAAAGATAGTCAAATTCAACTTGACAGGATTGACATACTACCCGATATATGGTAATCTATTTACATAATTTTCTTGAAGAAAGGATCTATTCAAATGAAAAAGTTTATAGCTGAATTCAAAGAGTTTGCACTCAAGGGCAATATGATTGACCTTGCTATAGGTATAATCATAGGTTCTGCATTCAACGCAATCGTTAATTCTATCGTTAACGATATTCTGATGCCTGTTTTCGGTATTCTCCTTGGTGGCAAGGATTTCTCCGGTCTCAGCTTCACATTTGGAGAGGCATCAATTAAATATGGTATGCTTATCCAGGCATTTATCAATTTTATAATTATTGCGTTCTGTCTTTTCATTGTTGTTAAGATTATGAACAAGCTTAAAAACCCCAAGCCGGTAGAAGAAAAACCCGCTGAACCTGCTCCCAAGCCGGATGATATCGCGCTTCTCGAAGAAATCCGCGACTTGGTTGCAAATAAATAAGAACAAACAAAAAAAGGATTCGCTGATGCGAATCCTTTTTATTTTATTGTAATGTATTTTCCAAATCCTTTTCACGGATTGCGTTACGCTTGATTTTACCATTGAAGGTTTTGGGAAGCTCTGCTACATATTCCACAATTCTGGGATATTTGTAGGGAGCTGTATTTGTCTTTACATACTGCTGAAGCTCTTTTGTAAGTTCGTCAGAAGGCTCGAATCCTTTTGCAAGTACGATTGTTGCCTTTACTGCAAAGCCACGAATAGGATCAGGCACACCTGTTACAGCAACTTCGCTTACTGCAGAGTGTTCGAGGAGAACGCTCTCAATTTCAAAAGGTCCTATTCTGTAACCTGATGATTTGATAACGTCGTCGTTTCTTCCTACATAACGGAAGAGACCTCTTTCATCGCGGTATGCTGTGTCGCCTGTGTGATAGAAACCATCGTGAAGTGATTTCTTGGTATCTTCCATACTGAAGTTGTAAGTATCAAGAAGACCGCAGCTCTTTCTGTCGCGACTTAAAACACGGATAGAAATTTCGCCTGTTGTACCGCGAGGACAAGACTGATTTTCGCTGTCAAGAATATGAACATCGAATCCGGGAACGGGAAGTCCGATTGCACCGGGAACAGGTTCTGTCCAAGGATAGATAGTTGCGATACAAAGAGTTGTTTCGGTCTGACCGAAGCCTTCATAAATCTTAAGCCCTGTTGCTTCAAACCACTTGTTGTAGATTTCGGGATTAGGCGCCTCACCTGCTGTACAACAATGAGTGAGCGATGAAAGGTCGTAATTTTCGACATTATTGAGGAGCATCATACGATACATTGTAGGCGGTACGCAGAATGTTGTAACCTTGTAGTCCTGAAGAACGCCAAGAATATCTGCGCCGTCAAACTTGTCAAAGTCATAAACGAGAACTGCTGATTCGCCAAACCACTGACCGTAGATTTTTCCCCAGAGTGACTTAAGCCAACCTGTGTCGGAAATTGTAAAATGAAGACCACCATCTACTACTCTGTGCCAGAAAACACCCGTCATAATATGACCGAGAGGATACTTGAAGTTGTGAGTGATGATTTTAGGGTAGCCTGTTGTGCCTGATGAAAATGCCATAAGCATAGTATCGTCTGCGCGTGTAGCCTCATCGCCTGTGGGACGCTGCCACTCGTCACTCGCACTTTCAAAGCCTGCCTCGAAATCAACCCAACCTTCGCCTGCATCCTTATGCTTTGTCACAAATTTTATAATAGGATGGTCGTACTTATCCTGCATTTCGTCAAAGAACTCTGTTGCCTGACCGTCGCCTGTGATAACTGCAGCTTTGATATTGCCGACATTACAACGGTGAACATAATCCTTGCCCTTGAGCATATCAGTTGCCTGAACTACAATTGCGCCAAGCTTGTGAAGACCGAGGATGCAGTACCAGAAGAAATAGCTTCTTTTAAGGGTAAGCATTACTCTGTCGCCTTTTTTGATGCCCATGCTCTTAAAGTAGTTAGCCGCTTTATTTGAATTAAGCATCATATCGCGGAAGGTAAGGTGCTTAACTTCACTCTTGTCAGCTGATATCCATATCATTGCAAGTTTGTCGGGTTTTTCTGTTCCGAGCACATCTATTACATCATATGCAAAGTTGAAATCGTCATTATAAGATAGTGTGTAGTTAGTCTGCGCGTCTTTAAGTGAGAGGAAATCGTCTCTCGTCGCGCCGACAAATTTTTCATATATTGCCATACCGGCATCTCCTCCATCTTGGTCGTTTTGTTATTTCATTACGACAGCGATGAACTGTGCCTCGCCGTCAATTGCCTGCTCAGCGTGAGGTACGCTTGAGTCAAAATAAACGCTGTCGCCTTCTTCAAGTTCGTAGGAAATGTCGCCGATGAAGAGACGCATTTTTCCT
This sequence comes from Clostridia bacterium, assembly GCA_045660765.1. Classification (GTDB taxonomy): domain Bacteria; phylum Bacillota; class Clostridia; order UMGS1883; family UMGS1883; genus UMGS1883. Next base: position 759 of record JAZREK010000094.1, on the reverse strand, counting down.
GAAATAACATAGTTAAATTCCTGTCCCTCATGACCATGAAGCACGGGGGCTTCATCGTCGGGATGAATTGTAACGAGGAAGGGTTCGCCTTTCTTGTTGCGGAAGGTGTACGCCAGATGCTTATAATCGTATTCGTGTTCACGCTTTACGCTGTAGCCCTGACCTTTTTTAACCATACTACACATAGAAAGTGTCGGCTGGTCACCGCTGATGAGGTCAAGAACATCCACGCCGAGAACTTCCGCTGCATTATAAATGAAGCTGAAAGAGAAGTCCATATCGCCGCTTTCATATTTTTTATATGTTTCTATATCCACACCGAGTTTCTGCGCCATTTCTTCCACTGTTATTTCAGAGTCGTCACGAAGTGATGCAAGACGCATTCCGATATCTTTTATCTGTGTATTCATAGTTAAACCTCCATTAAAAACTAAGTTTGCCTTGCGGCAAGTGAAGTTATCTTTGATAGTGAAGTTCATCTTGTGAGTGAAGTTTCGCCTTACGGCGAAGTGCAAACTTAACTTCACTTTTGCGATAGAAAAAACTTCACTGCTTGCAACTTCACTTTGAACCATAGGTTCAAAATTCACCTATTATGCAGTGTACTCGAATCCGAGCTTTACTGCCTTCATATTAAGGTCAAACATATTCTGCTTTGTAGGAGGAACAACCTTCTGCATTGCCTTTTCAATGTTTTCTTCGGGAACAATTCCGCTCTTTGCAATCATATGACCAATCATAATCATATTTGCAAGACCT
>JAZREK010000093.1:0-2167 GCA_045660765.1 Clostridia bacterium | reverse complement strand
GAGGATACATAGGATACCGTTCAAGATACGCTTCAGCAAACATCCGCACTTCGGGCAAAATTTTGGGATCACGAAAAGCGCGTTCGTTTCCTTCACTCCAAGGACGCCATGCAAGATCACTGTTGAGATGATTTCTGCGTATATCACGAAGAAGGTTTACGATTTTATCAGCATCGTAATCTCTTTTCATACACTCACGGCGAAGTTCGTCGAAGGTCTCTGCAGCAAGTTTTTCTTTCTTGCGTTGAGGCATTCCAAGAAGCTCGTCAACAGTTACGGCAAGCACCTCAGCAATGGCAGGGATCAGTTCGAGATCGGGATAAGTCGTGCCGTTTTCCCAACGACTAATAGATTGATATGTTACACCCAGACGGTCAGCAAGTGCTTCCTGCGTCAGATCATTTTTCTTTCGAAAACTGCGTATATTTTCGCCAATAGTAAGTTTCATTTGTACCTCCTTATGCAAAGTTTGGTTTGCTTTGCAAAGCATTTCTTTCGTCGACATCTATATTATACAGCAAAGTGGTTAGGAATTCAATAAGGCATTACGAGAGAATAATTACCATTTTGTGTTATGTTTCGGCATAAAAAAGCGCACCTGCTCTATCGCAGGTATGAACAGAACCGTTAAAAACGGACAATGACAAAAACACCCTCCTATGGTATAATAAAAACCATAGGAGGGATTTTTATGCCAAGAGAGTATCGCCACATCGAACAATATGAAAAAGAAATCGAAGAATTACAGTCACAAGGTTTAAGTCAACGTCAAATAGGAGAGCGGTTGGGTTTTAGAAAAGAACAAATAAAAGGGTTCATTCGAAGAACTCGCGAAAAGCAACGCAAACTTGCAGCAGGAATAACTCTAAAATGCAAGGGTAGACCGCCCAAAGATCATGTTGTAACCGAACAAGATAAGGTTTCGGAACTAAAATATATGCTTGCCCGTAAAGAGGCCAAGATAAAAAGTTTGGAGATGGAAAATGAACTGATGCGGGATTTTCTCTCGCTCATAGAAAGGAAGTGAGGACAAGCGTAAAATACATGGTGATCTATCGTCACAAAGATAAATATTCAATCAGCGAGATGTGCCGGTTCTTCAAGGTGTCGAGAAGTGGCTACTATGACTATGTCAAAAGAATGGATAAACCTGCATGGGATCTACCGCTTGCTAACAAGATCAAAGAATGCCAGGATAAGTGCGGAAAAACATACGGTTATCGTCGTGTGCATATATGGCTTAAGCGAAACGGCATACACCTCAACCCAAAAACTGTTCTGAGAGTAATGCAAAAGTACAATTTATTATCTGTCATCAGACGTCGCAGATACTACAAATACTCCGAACATATACACAAATACAAGAATCTTTGGCAACAGGATTTCAAAGCCGACAGACCGAATCAAAAGTGGGCAACGGATATTTCGTACATACACACAAAGCAAGGTGTGTTGTATCTTTCTATCATTCGAGATCTGTATGACAACAGCATTGTGGCATACAAAACCGGAACACAACAAACAGTTAATCTTGTATTAGATACAATCAAAGCTGCTAAAAGAAAAGAGAAGGTCACTGCAGAGTTGCAGCTCCACAGTGACCAAGGCTTTCAATATACTTCCCACGCATATTTCAAGCTTACTCAATCATACAACATAACGCCGTCAATGTCAAGTAAGGGAAACCCTTATGACAACGCTATGGCAGAAAACTTTTTCTCTATTCTTAAAACCGAGTGTATTCACCGCGTAAAACTGAAAACCTATGAGGAGGCGCGCCTCCTCATAGGTGAGTACATTCGTTTCTACAACAATGAACGCATTCAGACCAAAACAAAACTGACTCCGCTTGAAAAACGAAGTCAGTTTGTCGCCTAGTATTTTATATCTTTATACCACAGGGGTGTTTTTTGTGCTGTCCGTACAATTGGGGGCACAACAAATATCCGTTTCGGGTTTTCTCATGCAACATAAATTTCGAGTGTTTTCTCATCGTTTTTTTCTTCAATACAGCAAGCATGCATCATTCCTAAAGCGTTGCAACGCTCGCACAGTTCTTTGGCAATGGCAAAACGGTCGGCGCTTTCCGCAAACAGCTCGGAAAGCATCACAGGCTTGTCAACAAGATAGGTCTTGCTTTCCTTTTGATAATACGAAACGTAGATCG
>JAZREK010000092.1:0-13662 GCA_045660765.1 Clostridia bacterium | reverse complement strand
CATTATAAGAGCATAGGACTCAGGAGGATAGTTTTTATATCCATAATTCAAAAACTCAGTAAGACTTTTAGACGTTCCCATAGAAGCGGAACTCATCTGGCTGACAGATTTGAAACCTGATTTGTCAAGCTCCAATATGTTGATTTTTTCCTCGGATGTAATGTCGTTATGCCATTTTGTAGAGCCACCTGCAAAAACGACAACATTGTTTTTGCCAAGGTCAATACCGCTTTTTTCAAGCTCCTCCATATCGTCGGTACCTGCACCGGAACGTGACTCAAGGTCGGAACCAATCATATAGATAAGCAGTGTAGTTGTCTGATCTTTTTTGTTTTCTTCTTTTGATTCTTCGGTTGACTTTTCATCAGCACTCTGCGATGAATCTTCCTTGTCGGATTTCGCCTTTTTAGAATCTTTCTTTTTGTTCTTTTTTCGTTTTGAAGAACTCTTTTTCGACTTCGTTTTTTCAGCTGTTTCGGAAAAAGAATCTTCTTGTTTTTCAGTTTTTACTGAAACAGAATCATTCTTTGATACTTCCGCACTCTTGTTGCCAAATAAAAAGAACGCACTTACAATGCTCGATATAACAATTATTGCAAAAACAAAGATATAAATTTTTCTTTTGTTCATGAGCGTAACTCCTGTACATATAAATATACACTTTAATTATATACTTCCATATACATAGTGTCAACGGAATATTCAAAACTTAAAACCCATATCAGTTTTTTTTATAACTTAAACAAAAAACGCTTTATTTTGACAATGCAATATGTTATAATATTATAGATATATTGTGTTCAGGTGATATTATTGAAACTTCCCGAGAAATTTCTTGAAAGAATGAAGAATGATCTTACAACCGAATATGATGATTTTATCGGGTCTTATGATGACGAGCCGACTATCGCTCTGCGTGTAAACACACTCAAACTGACCGCGGATGAATTTAAGAAAACTGTGGATTTCTGCGGAGGGAAAGTGGATTGGTGTGAAAGCGGATATTACTACGACGGAAAAAAGGGTAACCACCCGTCAAGTATTGCGGGACTTTTTTATTCACAGGAACCTTCTGCGCAGATTTCGGCAGAAATTATTGATATAAAAGACGGGGACAAGGTGCTTGATTTGTGTGCCGCACCGGGCGGGAAGAGTACACACCTTGCATCAAAACTCGGTGGGACAGGGCTTCTTGTTTCAAACGAGGTAGTTCCCTCGCGTGCAAAGATACTTTGCGAAAATATTGAACGTATGGGGATTAAAAACACGATTATCACCAATATGTACCCCGAAAAAATGGAAAACTATTTCTGCGGATTTTTTGACAAAATCGTAGTTGATGCCCCTTGCAGTGGCGAGGGAATGTTCAGAAAGGACGAGGTAGCAATACAGGAATGGAGTATTGAACATACCCACTCTTGTGCTCAAAGGCAGCTTTCAATCCTTGACAGCGCGTATAAAATGCTCGCGGAAGACGGTCAGCTTGTCTACTCAACCTGCACATTTGCGCGTGTTGAGAACGAAGAAGTGGCAGAAAAATTTGCTGAAAAATATGACGACATAAAACTTATCAAAATGCACCGCCTGATGCCTCACAAGGTTCGTGGAGAGGGACATTTCTCCGCGCTTTTTGAAAAGTGTGGGGAGAAGCGAGAGGAAAAAAGAACTCCCGTTACAGAAACGAAAAAGGAAATCATAAATATATATCGCGAGTTTGAAAAGGAAAATCTTACGGTTACACTTGACGGGCTTTTCGTTTCATTTGGCGATTTTCTGTATCTCGTTCCGCGCGATATGATTTCTCTTGACAAGATAAAATGCGTTCGTCCCGGCTTGCAACTCGGCGAAATCAGAAAAGGGCGCTTTATTCCGTCACACCATCTTTGTATGGCTCTTAAGAAGGACGAGTTTAAAAGAACAATATCCCTTGCTGACGATGAAATCTTGCTCTACACAAAAGGCGAGGCAATTGCGCGCGCAGGCGAAAAAGGTTACGGCGCAATGCTGTATCACGACACTTACCCGATAGGGTGGTATAAATTAAGCGACAATGTCGCGAAAAACCACTATCCCAAGCATTTAAGAAAGGGCTGATTCAATGTTTAACGTATGGCATAATGTGAATCCCGAAAGAATCAAGAAAGACGACTTTCTTGCAGTTATTGAAATATCCAAGGGTGGACGAAACAAGTACGAACTTGACAAGGAAACAGGTATGATTATCCTTGACCGTGTGCTTTATACAGCGACTCACTATGCTGCAAACTATGGCTTTATTCCGCGTACCTATGCAGAAGATAATGACCCGCTTGACGTACTTGTTCTCTGTCAGGAAACTATTGATACACTCGTTCTTGTCCGTTGTTACCCCATCGGTGTTATCAAGATGATTGACGACGGCAAGGTTGATGAGAAAATTATCGCAGTTCCGTTCAATGACCCGACAAATTCAAGCTATCACGATATTTCACAGCTTCCCGAACATATTTCTCGCGAAATATCGCACTTTTTTGAAGTTTATAAGACTCTCGAAAACAAGCAGACTGCCGTTTTAGAGGTGCTTGGTCGAGAAGATGCGGAAGAAATTATCGAAAAATGTATTGTTTCTTACAAGGAAAAAATCTTAGGATAAGGGTGTAAAAATATGGCAAAGACGCTTTTCGTACTTGCATCAAAATCTCCAAGGAGAAAAGAGCTCCTTAAAAACATAGGAATACAGGCAGAAATAATTCCTGCAAATGTTGACGAGAGTGCGCTTTCGTCACTTCCTCCCGAAAAAATGGTGACACAACTTGCTCTTTTAAAAGCGTCTGATGTTGCTCGTTCATTCGGTAAAAACACCTATGTAATAGCGGCAGACACTATTGTTGTTATGGATGGAGAAGTGTTTGGAAAACCGCAGAATATTGCAGATGCTCGCCGTATGTTAACCACTCTTGGCGGTGCTACACATTCTGTGTATACAGGCTACTGCGTAATAAAATGCTCCGACGGGACGGCTGTTGCACGTTATGAAAAAACCGATGTTACTTTCCGATCTCTTACAGATGATGAAATTGACGCATACATAAAAACTCGCGAGCCGATGGACAAAGCGGGTTCATATGGGATCCAGGGAAAGGGAAGTATCTTTATTGAAAAAATTGACGGCGACTACTTTAATGTTGTCGGACTTCCCGTATGTGCGCTTTCAAAACTCCTTTCTGACGAATTTGGCATAAATGTATTAACTGAAAGAGAGTAATTTTACTGAAAATCAGCGTTTGAATTATTCGCTTTTTAAAGGATTGATAAATTATGAAAAAATTTACAAAAAAGCATATTATAATATTTTCTGTTATAACCGTGGTGGTGCTTTGTGTTGCGGCATTTTCTTTCAAAACGGGAAATAGTGCCATTTCAAATGCAGTAGGAACGGTATTTTCGCCTGTGCAGGGCATAGTTAGCCGTGCTACTAATGCTACGGGTGACTTTTTCAAAAATATAGCAACTGCAGGAAAAACAGCTAAAGAAAATAAAAAAATGAAGGCGGAAATAGCGTCTCTCAAGGATCAGCTTCGTATGCTTGAAGGTTACAAGTCGGAAAATGACCGTCTTCGTGCGCTTGTTGACCTTAAAGAAACCCGAACAGATTTTGAAACTGTCGGCGCAAACGTAATCGGCAGAAAAACCGACGAATTCAGTAGCGTGATAACTCTTGACAAGGGAACAAGAGACGGTATCCGTGTAAACGATGTGGTGTTCGTTCCCGAAGGGTTGGTAGGCGTAGTTTTTGAATCAAATTACAATTTCTGTAAGGTGAAAACCATTTTTGATACAGAAACTTCAGTTTCTGCAATCTGTCTTCGCAGTGGCGATATGGGAATTGTTGAGCCTATCGGAAGTGCAGAAAATAACGGAAAGTGTAATATGAACTATATCGACCGCAGTGCAAAAACCGTTGTTGGTGATGTGATTGATACTTCAGGTACAGGCGGAATCTTCCCCCGAGGAATACGAATCGGTAAAATCACTGAAATCAAGGAAGACAGCCGAAATCTTACCCTTACGGCCGTAATCGAAACTGATGTCGATATTTACAGGCTTGACAGTGTGCTTGTGACCAGAAGTAACTAATTCAAACCAAAAGCGGAAATCTGCCTCTAAAAATCAGAGTTCGGATTATCCACTTTTGGTTAAGAGGAAGTGTGCAAAGTGAAAACTTTTTACAAATTTATAGGGATATATATAGCTTTTTTGCTCCAATCCCTGTTTTTCCAAAACTTAAGAATATTTTCCTGCTCGCTTGATATAATGCTTGCACTTCTTGTTATGTTCTCTGTTTCGCTCGAGTTTGTTCCGGCGGCATTTTTGGGAGCTTTTGCAGGTCTTTTAATAGATGTAATGTATGAAGAAGTGTTTGGAATAAACCTTTTGCTGTATATGTTTTTAGCGCTTTTTATAAGTTTAGCGACAGACAGAAAAAACGAAAATTCTCCGCTGATTATGAGCTGGATTGCTTTTATCAGTATTGCTGCGTTTGAAATAGTCGTAGCGATATTTAAATCAGTAACCACCACACCGATGACTTTAGGGATGTTGTGTGCAAACATTTTTGTAAAGGGAATATTTGCATCAGTATTTCTGCTTGTGCTGGTTCTCGCAATTCAAAACAGAAACAAGAAAAAGGCAGATAAAAAACAAATCTCCGAAGAGGAGGCGACAGTATGAAGCCAAGGCGTTATGTAACTTTTTACATCTTGTTTGCACTTGTTGCCATCATGATTTCTGTGCGCCTTGTTAATTTGCAAATAGTAAACGGAAATTACTACAGGGAAAAAAGTGATTCAAGAACTGTGAGAAGTATTGAACTTATCGCGGCACGCGGTGACATTCTTGACCGCAACGGCAGAGTTATTGTGTCAAGCCGTACTGCGTATAATGTTTATATACTTTCAAACCGTCAGAGAACAGACGAACAATTGAATAAAACAGTTCATAATCTTTACAGAACCGTAACAACTGCCGGTTCAAAAGCAACTTCTGTAATTCCTATTGAGGAAAAGGGTGGAAAGTATGCTTTTACTGTTGGTAAAGAGGAAGCGACAACTTGGAAAGTCAACAATGGCTTCAAGAAGAATGACAGCGCGAAAAAGGTTATGAAGGAACTCATATCACGTTATGGTATTAATGAAGGTAGCTATTCTAAAACCGAGTGTATACATATTGCGGCGACTCGCCTTGATATGGTAAAACGCGGATTTTCAGCTGCTTCGCCCTATCTTTTTGCGGAAGATGTTCCCATCGGCGAGATTTCTATTATAAAAGAACAGGCCGACAGTTTTCCCAGTGTCAGCATTATAACACAGCCTGTGCGAGATTATCCTCACGGCTCGCTTGCGGCACATACTCTGGGCAGAGTAGGTATAGTAAGCGCCGATGAATACGAAGAAAACAAAGATAACGGATATAATATAAATTCGCATATAGGTAAAAGCGGAATTGAAAAGCTTATGGAAGGTTATCTCCGCGGTGAAAATGGCGGAGGTAATGTAGAACAATCAAGAGAAGGTTACAGCCTCGGTCAGAATGTGGAAAAGCCTCCCGTAAAGGGAAGAAATGTAAGCCTTACTATAGACCTCGATATGCAGATGGCGTGTGAAGAGGCACTTGAAACTACAATCCGTAATATAAGTGCCAATGCCCCGGGGTCAAAAGAAGGTCAAGATGCAGACGCCGGAACTATTGTCGTAATTGATGTTAATTCAGGTGACATTCTCGCGATGGCATCATATCCGTCATACGAGATAAAGACATTCACTTCCGAGTATAATAATCTTTTGAAAAACCCATCGAATCCGCTGTTTAATCGTGCGCTTGCAGGAACATATGCTCCTGCATCGACATTCAAACCTCTCGTAGGTATAGCGGCTCTTGAAGAAGGAATAATTACTACGGATGAAGAAATTCAGGACACTGGTAAATACACATATTTCAGCGATTATCAGCCTGCTTGTTGGATATATAATCAGACTGGCGGAACACATGGATTTATAGATGTTGCTGAAGCGATACGTGATTCGTGTAATGTATTCTTCTTTGATGTAGGAAGAAGACTTACTATAGGAAAAATAAATTCATATGCAAGTAAATTCGGACTTGGAGAAAAAAGCGGTATAGAGCTTTCAGCCGAAGAAAAAACAGGTATGGTTGCAAGTCCTGAAAACAGAAAAAAAGCCGGTGGAATATGGTATCCCGGTGATGTTTGTCAGACTTCAATCGGTCAATCGGATACACTTGTAACACCGCTTCAGCTTGCTAACTATATGGCAACACTTGCAAATGGTGGAACACGATATAAACCCCGCGTTATAAAGACAGTGGAAAATGTCAGTGACGGAGCTTCAGAAGAAGCTCTTCCCGAAGTAATTGAAAAAATAGAAATCAGCAAAGAAAACCAGGAAGCTATTCTTCGCGGACTCAGAATGGTTGTTACCGAAGGTACCGCCGAAAGTGCGTTTGAAGGATGTATGGTATCCGTTGCAGCTAAAACAGGTAGTGCGCAGACATCCGGAAAATATACTAATGGTATCTGTATTGCTTATGCGCCATACGAAGAACCCAAAATTGCTATTGCATGCGTAGTGGAAAAGGCAGGCAGCGGTTCTAATGTTGCGCAGGCAGTAAGAATGGTTGTTGACAGATATTTTGAGTCAGACGACGAAAATGATATAAAAACAAACGTATTGACAAGGTAAAATTATGCTTAAAATAAAAGGGTTTGGCAGAAACATAAAACTGCATTTTACTTCAGATACGACTTTTGAGGATGCAATATCATCCGTTGAAAAAGAAAAGGATTTTTTAGAAAACGCTGACTGCAGTATTTCTTACAGCGGTATAAAACTGGAATATGATGAAGAAATGCTTCTGGAAAAAGCTCTGAAACGCATTTCAGAAAATCTAATTCTTGAAAAACAGCACACTCTTTCAAATGAACAGATTGAATACTCCCTTATGGATGACGAGAAAATTCTGCGCGTAGTAAACAGAAGTTTAAGAAGCGGGGAAGTTATTGAAAGCCGTGGAGACCTTATTGTTTACGGTGACGTAAATCCCGGCGCACTCTTACGTGCACACGGCAACATTACCGTTATTGGTGCTCTTCGCGGGACAGCTCATATCATTGGCGAAGGCAAGGTATATGCAACCCATATGTCTCCCGCGCAGATAAAGATAGGGAATGTCTGTTCTTATAACAAAAAAGACGAAAATGTCGGTAGTGCGGTAGCATTATCGGAAAAAGGCGAAATAATATTGGAGTGTTTGTGATTTTCGGCTGGACTGAAAAAACAAACCGTGATAAAATACCCGTGGGGTGAAGAAGATGAGTGAAGTAATAGTAATAACGAGCGGTAAAGGCGGTGTTGGAAAGACAACGACAACTGCTAATATTGGTGCCGCACTTGCTCTTTCAGGCAAGAAGGTCGCAATGATTGATACAGACATTGGTCTTAGAAATCTTGACGTTATAATGGGCGTTGAAAACAGAATAGTATATGATTTGGTAGATGTTGTGGAAAAGCGTTGTACTTACAATAAAGCACTTGTAAGGGACAAGCGTTTTGAATCCTTATACCTTCTTCCCGCGGCTCAGTCAAGAGATAAGAGTGCCGTTACAACAACCCAGATGAAACACCTTATACGCCAGATGGAAGATGATTTTGACTACATACTGATTGATTGCCCCGCAGGAATAGAACAGGGGTTTGAAAATGCAGTTGCGGCGGCAAGGCGTGCCATAGTTGTAGCTATGCCCGAGGTTTCGAGTGTTCGTGACGCTGACAGAATTATAGGTCTTTTGGAAAAACACGATATAAAGGATATCAAACTCGTGATAAATAAATTAAGACCTAAAATGGTTGAAAACGGCAGTATGCTTGGAATTGACGATATGCTGGATATTCTTGCAATTAACCTGCTTGGTGTAGTTCCTGATGATGAGGATATCATAGTTGCAGCTAATACCGGAGAGTATGTTTCTTCTATGCCGTCATCACGCGCGGGACAAGCATATACAAATATTGCCGCACGACTTAATGGTCAGGAAGTTGAGCTTATAAAGTTCAAAACAACCTTCCTTGAAAAGCTCTTTTCCGCAAAACGGAGGAAGAGAGCATGATGAGGTTTTTTTCACGAATAAATTCTCATACGGTAAAGGATGCAAAAAACAGATTGAAATCTGTGATAATAAATGATAGAATGAATGTGTCATGTGATATGACAATGGAGAAAATAAGGAAAGAAGTTTCGGCGGTGCTTGAGAAATACGCTCCGAAAAATGCACTGCCACAGGTGTCAGTGTCTTGCAGTGATGGTGCAGTTTGCTCTGTTAATGCAAGCGTACGGATTGAGAATAGGAGAGACAACATAAGATGAACATTGCACTGATTGCTCATGATAAGAAAAAAGAACTTATGGTACAGTTTTGTATCGCGTACAAGGGAATTCTTTCAAAACACAAGCTTTTCGCAACAGGAACAACAGGTGGGCTTATTATTGAAGCCACCGGTCTTGATGTACATCGCTTCCTTTCAGGACCACAAGGCGGAGATCAGCAGATAGGTGCACATATTGCCTATGATGAGATTGACCTTGTTCTTTTCTTCCGCGATCCGCTTACGGCGCAGCCGCATGAACCTGATGTTAGTGCACTTTTCCGACTTTGCGACGTTCATAATGTTCCGCTTGCGACAAACGTTGCTACTGCGGAAGTGCTTATACACGGTCTTGAACGCGGTGACCTTGACTGGCGTGATATCGTCAATCCCAAAAAGTAAGAAGGGACTAGTATGAGTCTTAATAATATAACATCATCCGAAAGGGTGCATATAGGCTTTTTCGGTTGCACCAACGCGGGTAAGTCGAGTATTGTGAATGCGCTTACCAATCAAAACGTTGCGCTCGTCTCCGATGTGCGCGGAACGACTACGGATGTAATAAGAAAGGCTATGGAGATTTTGCCCATAGGGCCTGTTATGATAGTTGACACCCCCGGTTTTGGCGATGACAGCGTTCTCGGGAAAGAGCGTATTAAAAACACAAAAAAAGTGCTGGATGAAGTAAACGTCGCTGTTTTGGTGTGCGATGCTTCAAGCGGTGAAAAAGAGGCAGACCGCGAAATTCAAAAACTGCTTTCTGAAAAGAAAATTCCCTGTATAACGGTGTTTAATAAGGCAGATGAAACTTCTTTGCGCGAAGACGACAAATTTTATGTCAGCGCGAAGACAAAAGAGGGAATAGAAGAGCTGAAAAAGAAACTTGCAGAGCTTATTCCTGCGCAATCAAACAAAATGAGAATAGTTGACTCCTTTGTGAAAAAAGGAGACACTGTAATTCTCGTGACTCCGATTGATGAAGCTGCACCAAAAGGGAGAATTATTCTTCCTCAGCAGAATGTTCTTCGTAATCTGCTTGACATAGGTGCTACTGCACTTGTAGTACAGCCTGAAAATCTTGAAAGTGCTATTTGCGGATTAAAAGAAAAGCCGAAATGCGTAATAACCGACAGTCAGGCCTTCGGTGAAGTTTCAAAAATAGTGCCTGATGATGTACTCCTTACGTCTTTTTCAATCCTTTTTGCGTCTTATAAAGGCGTGCTTGAAGAAGCCGTAAAAGCGGTTGCCAAAATAGAAGAATTAAAAGACGGCGATAAAATACTCGTTGCGGAAGGATGCACGCATCACAGACAATGTGACGATATCGGCACTGTGAAAATCCCTGCGTGGATAAAAAAACATACAGGGAAGAATATCGAATTTGAATTCACATCGGGAAAAGGTTTCCCCGAAAATTTGGAGGAATATGCCCTCGTTCTTCATTGTGGCGGTTGTATGATAACTGAAAAAGAAGTAATGAGCCGTATGGAAATGGCAAAGGAACAAGTTGTTCCTTTTACAAACTACGGAATACTTATTTCCTATATGAATGGCATTCTGAAAAAGAGTGTCGAGGTATTTCCCGAAATATATAAAATGATATAAAAAAGAGAGTTCGTATGAACTCTCTTTTTTAAATTATAGAAATTGATAAATCTTTTGGTCTTATCAAATGAATTTCCTTATTTTCCTTTTTCGCATATCGTACTGTGTATGCTGTTCCTCCACGCATAGTACCATTCCATACTGCGATAACTCTTTGTGAATTGTCAACCATAAATCTGTTGCGCGTCAGCATACACGTTTTTGTGTAAAACGGACTTATAATAGTTTTGCTGTCTGCATACGTTAAAAGTTCTTTATAGTGAATTTTTTCCTTCTCTCCCCATTTAATGTCCTGCTCAGGGCAGGGAAGAGTGGCATGCAGTTTGATGTTGGAGTTTTCTCTCTTTTTATCAATCAGTATTTCTGCTGCAAGCATATCAACTCCCATTGCCATTCCGCAATAAAAATCAGTATATCCATCAGCTATGGCAATATCTATAACGCCTGATAAAACGTCCTTCAGTTCTCCGCGAGTATTCAGTTTTCTATGTCCCGTAAAGCAACAATACATATAATCACCATTTTTAGTATAACATATCTTTCAAACAAACACAAAAAAATTTTTTATATGTATAAATTTTTGGAACGAAGACTATAATAGTCATAAAAGGAGATGAGTTATATGGATAACACAGCATTGGTACTGGCAATCGCAGGTGCTATTAACTGGGGCTTAATCGGACTTTTCGGTATTGATCTCGTTGCTCTTTTGTGTGGCGGACAGACCGCAATTTTAAGCAGAATTATCTATACGGTAATAGGACTTGCAGGAATTTGGTGTATTACACTTTTGTTCAAGGAAAAGATTCCCGCAAAACATATGCACTAAAAAAGGAAAAGTAGTTTCCTCACAGAGGAAACTACTTTTTTATTGAAAATAATATAAAATTATGGTACTATAACAAAAGAAAAGAGGAACAGATTATGAATGAATATATATCACAATTTTTAAAGGAACGTTTCGTGTCTGATTTTGGCTTTGCCAAGTGTGAAGATACGCCCTTTGCGAACCTTACGAGCGCCGTATCAATGGTTTTCCACCTTTCGGATGCGGTTGTAGACCAGATAGATAATGCGCCCACACATACATACTTTCAGCATTACAGAACAATGAATGCATATATAGATTCCACTGCGCATCAACTTGTAATGGCGCTTCAGGAAAAAGGATATAATGCCGCTGCAATTCCTGCAAGTCAGTCTATTGAAGGTCTCGCTGGATTATTTCCTCACAAAAAAGCGGCAGTGCGAGCAGGTCTTGGTTACATAGGGAAGAGCTGTCTTTTTATTTCGGAAAAATTTGGACCGAGAGTCAGACTTGGCACAGTATTTACCGACGCACCGCTTGAAACAGTCTATCGGGAACAAAAATCTCTTTGCGGTGACTGTAACATCTGCGCTAAGTCTTGTGGAGCGATGGCAATTAAAAATGTTAATTTTGAGGCAGGCATGACGAGAGAGGATATCTACGACGCAAAAGCCTGCAGTGACTATATGAAAGAAAAGTACAAGCATATCGGCAGAGGAGCAGTCTGCGGTGTATGTATGCGTGTATGCCCAAAAGGAATAAAGAAATAATAAAAAAGCGTACTGGATTTTCAGTACGCTTTTTTGGAGGCGCCACCCAGATTTGAACTGGGGAATAAAGGCTTTGCAGGCCTCTGCCTTACCACTTGGCTATGGCGCCATATTACAAAAGACGCATTAAGCGTCTTTTGTGTTTGGAGCGGAAGACGAGATTCGAACTCGCGACGTTCACCTTGGCAAGGTGACGCTCTACCACTGAGCCACTCCCGCGAAAAATGGTGCCTCCGACTGGAATCGAACCAGTGACACAAGGATTTTCAGTCCTTTGCTCTACCAACTGAGCTACAGAGGCAAATTTGGCGACCCGGAAGGGGCTCGAACCCTCGACCTCCAGCGTGACAGGCTGGCGTTCTAACCAACTGAACTACCGGGCCAAATGGTGGGAACAATAGGGCTCGAACCTATGACCCTCTGCTTGTAAGGCAGATGCTCTCCCAGCTGAGCTATGCTCCCATTTGGCTGTCGATACCGACAACGTTAGTTATTATAGCAAATGACTATGTAATTGTCAAGGGTTTTTTTAAAAATAATTTTAAATTTTATCCACGTGCATTATTATTATGCTCGTATGGTACAATATATGAACATAATAATAATTTTGCTTATAAAATTCTTTAACTTTGCTATATTCGTTGACTTTAATAAGGTTTTGTGCTATAATCTATAAGGATAATTATGGATACACTCTTTCGGACAGTGAGGTTTATATAAAATGAAAAGAAGAAAGAAGAACAAGGTGTTAAGCACTTTGAAAACGATACTTATATCACTTGTTATGGTATTTGCATCTGTCAGTGGTATTTACTGTGCAAAACTTTATACAACACCTAATAGTGATATTGTGGATTTATTGACTCCCGGTACTTTGGAAGAGGTTGAAATCTCTAAAGAAAAATGTAATATCCTTATCATGGGTACGGATAAAGAAGGATTACGTACAGACGTTATGATGCTTGCTCAGATTGATCCTGAAAACGGCAAGGCAACTGTTATGAGTATTCCTCGAGACACTCTTGTTAAATATAGCGGCAAAAACAGAAAAATAACAGAAGTTCACGCTGTTGGTTCAAGAAAAGGTAAGCAGTACGGAACCGAAGCGGCAATTATAGTTACTAAAGAAATTACAGGGATGCCGATTCACCACTTTGTAAAGTTCAATCTTAAGGGCTTTAATGACTGTATTGATGAGCTTGGCGGTGTGGAATTTGACGTTCCGCGCAATATGTATTATCAGGACCCGGTACAGGATCTTTACATCAACCTTAAAAAAGGAAAGCAGATTCTTGACGGTAACAAGGCGGAACAGCTTATAAGATTCCGTTACGGATACGCTATGGGTGACCTTGACAGAATTAAGGTTCAGCACGATTTCATTCAGGCACTTATTGAGCAGAAACTCAAGGTTAAGTACATCGGTAGAATTGATGAAATCTATTCAATATTGTCAGAAAATATGGAAACATCAATGTCGCCTGACGATATGGTTAAATGTGGTAAACAGCTCCTTGACATTGGTGGGGAGAATATAGCCACAATCACTATGCCTGGTGCGCCGAAGGATATTGCAGGCGGGTCATACGTGGTTGCCGATCAGGAAGAGTTTTTGAAGATTCGCGAAACCTGTTTCGGATATGATGCTGACGGCAATGAAATAAAATAAAAAAATACTTGCATTAAAAGGCATAAAACGATATAATAGTAACGATATTCATAAGGAGATAATTCCAATGGCAGAGAATGTTAATGTAAAAATCACTATGAACGGTGGCGGCGAGATTGAGCTTGAGCTTTATCCCGATGTTGCCCCCGAAACAGTTTCAAATTTTAAATCACTTGTTGAAGAAGGCTTTTATAACGGCCTTACTTTCCATAGAATTATAAAGGGATTTATGATTCAGGGCGGCGACCCTCTCGGTAACGGTATGGGTGGTAGCGACAAGACAATAAAGGGCGAATTCCGTGCAAACGGTTTTGAAAACCCCTTGAAGCATACTCGTGGCGTTATTTCAATGGCTCGTAGTCAGATGCCTAACAGCGCTTCAAGTCAGTTCTT
>JAZREK010000091.1:0-13339 GCA_045660765.1 Clostridia bacterium | reverse complement strand
GTTTAAAAATGCTCTTTTTGTGAATTCACCCTTGCCTGCAAGCGAAGCACCGTTCTCAAGGAGTGCATCAATTATTCTCTCTGCACTGAGCATTGAGCCGTGGCAAGAAATTTCGCACACGTTTTCACCCGTAAATGAGTTGGGTGCACGGAAAACGCTGACTAAAACCTCGTCAATTTCGCGTTCCTTTGAAAATGCCTTACCGTAAACGATGGTATAACCGTCCGCCTCGGTAATTTTTTTATTTGATTTTACTGTTTTTTCTGTAATTTCAAGCGCTTTTTCTCCACTTATACGGATTACGGCAATTCCGCCTTTTCCGCGTGGGGTAGAAAGCGCGCAAACTGTGGTATCTGTCATAATATCACCTCAAAAAAATAAGAGGCAAAACGATTCTTCTTACAAGATAATATACTCTTATAAGAAAGACCTTTCACCTCTTTCTCGTTTGCGGACGGGTCATTTTTGTTACGCCTGCGGCTTACAAAAGCCACCCCCTCCCCTTTCTCTCATTAAATTTGTTGCGTAATATTAAAGTCCTTCGCATTCGTTTTCTTTGCGGTTGTAACGATACTTTGAAACGTAATCTTCGCCGTATTCCTTTTTCTTTGTAGTAATAACAATACAACGATTAGGTTCTTTACCTGTTGAATATGTTGTTACGTTTCTGTAATTCTGAAGAGTTGAATGAATAATTCTTCTCTCGTTAGGATTCATGGGTTCAAGAGTCATACTCTTTCTTGTTCTTGAAACAACAGCTGCCATTCTTTTAGCAAGCTTTACAAGAGTTTCTTCTCTCTTACCACGATAATTTTCTGTATCAATAGTAACGCGGATATAATCTTCCTCGCCCTTATTTACAACAAGTGATGTAAGATACTGAAGCGCGTCAAGTGTATCACCGCGACGACCGATAACCTTACCAACTTCATCGCTGTCACCAACGATTTCAACCTTTACTGTTTCGTCTTCAAAACTGCCCTTAAGAGCTACTTCAATGCCGAAACCACTCATTATACTTTCAACATATTTTTCCGCCTTCTGAAGGGGAGAGGGTTCGTATTTTACCTTAACAACTGCATCTTCTGCGCCGAGACCCAAAAGACCGCGCTTTCCCTCGTTAATTACTTCTATTTCCACTTCTTCTCTTGTAACACCAAGTTCAGAAAGTGCTGTTTCCACGGCTTCATCAATTGTTTTGCCGTTTTTTTCTATTATTATCATTTTTTCATTCCCTCAATTTCTGCTTTTACTTTCTTATTTATAGCTTTGTTTATAACTGTCTGCTGGAAAATCTGTACTGTTGTTGATACAAACCAGTAAAGTGACATACCGATAGGCATCATATAGGTGAAAAATGCTGTCATGATAGGCATAATTTTAAGCATAGTATCAGCCGTGTTGGGAGGCGGAACTTCGCCGGTTCTGCTAGGCTGAGGCTGGGGTGTCTGCATCTTTGTTATTATACCTGAAATGTATGTTGCAACAACTGCAAGTACGGGGAAAATCCATACCATAAGTTCTTTTTCATTACCCTTGGGCATCATTGTAAGGTCAATTCCGTAGAAATTAAAGTTAATAGGTGTAAGACCGAGTTCCTTTATTTTTTCTACAACCTCAGGAATACCGCAAAGAGTTACCTGATATGTTCCCTTTGTAGCGCCAACCGCTTTCATAATATCATTTATTTCGTCTTTTGACATCTGAAGAATATAAACAAGCGGATCATAAATAACGCGGATGAAACCAAAGAGCACAAGCATCTGCACGATAAGGGGTAAACAACCGCCGAGGGGGTTTACACCGTGCTTCTGATAGAGCTTCTGAATTTCCATACCCTGCTTATTTTTGTCGTTTTTATATTTTTGCTGAATTTTTAAAAGTTCAGGCTGAATAAGCTGTGTCTTGGCAACACTTTTCTGGCTCATTACAGTAAGCGGAATTGTAATAAGACGGATAAGTATTGTAACGATAATGAGTGTAAGTCCGTAATTCTGAACAAGTTCGTAAATAGGTCTTATAATAAGAGCCAACGGTTTAGCGAAAATATACATTTTTCTTCTCCTTGTTTTTTAAACCATGCAGATTTAATCTCTGCGTGTTTTGAAAGAAAACTCTTCCGGTACAGGATCATATCCACCTTTACAAAAAGGGTGGCATCTCAACAATCTTTTTATAGACAAATAAAGCCCCTTTAAGGCACCAAATCTTTCAATCGCCTCCAGGGCGTAACTTGAACAAGTCGGTGTAAAGCGGCAACAAGGTTTTTTAAGAGGAGATATTTTTTTTCGGTAAAAATTCAGTAAAAAGATAAAAAACTTCTTAATCAATTTTTTCTTTTTTAAGAATACCACTCTCATAAAGAGCGCTTCTTAAATCCTTTCCAATCTCATCAAAACGAGCATTTGTAATCTGTGTACGAGCCACGATTACCATATCAAACCCGTCTGATAAACCCTGTAAATTTCTATAATTTTCACGAAGAAGTCTTCTTACTCTGTTTCTTACAACAGCACATCCTATTTTAGATGAAACGGTAATACCTAATCTGTTGTGTCCTTCTTTGTTTTTTCTGTAGTAGAGGACGAGCCTCTTTCTTACTACAGATTTTCCTCTGTAATAAAGTCTTTTAAAATCACTGTTTTCCGTTATTGAAACAATTTTCATTTTCACACACAGTGTGTGTGCTTTCTGACAAAAAAATTATGCAGAAAGCACACGTCTGCCTCTCTGACGACGTCTTCTGAGAACCTTTCTGCCGTTAGCAGTACTCATTCTCTTTCTGAAACCGTGGTCTTTCTTTCTCTTTCTAACATTGGGCTGGTATGTTCTTAACATCTGATGCACCTCCTTAAATATCAAAGCCAAATAGGCATTTTTCACAACAATGCTATCATAGTATACAAAAACTTACCTTCTTTGTCAATCATTTTTTAAAAAAATTCAATTTTTTGCCGTTTTGGTGTTGAAATCCGACTTCCTATTTGTTATAATATATTAAATTGTTAATTAAATATATATATTTTCTTATTAATATTTATTATTTAATTATATATGGGTTTTCAACAGCCTTGTCTTGAAAGAAACTTTTTTCAACAGCTTTTTTTCGTTACACTATCACTTTTTTTTAACTTTTTAACAGTTTCTTCTGACAAGACTTGTTAATAAAATTTTATAAAAAAGGATGTTTTATATGTCTGATTTAATTAACATCTGGACCAATTGTTTAATAACCCTGGAAGAAGAGGTTTCTCCCGTGGGTTTTAACACATGGATTAAGGATTTAAAACCAATTAGTAATGATTCAAACACATTCACCTTCTCGGTTAAAAACGAAATTGTGAAAAATATGGTAGATGTAAGATACGCCGACCTTATTAAAAACACACTTTTGGAAGTAACCGGCAAAATGTACGAGGTTGAATTTTTGATTGCCGAGGAAGAAGCACCTAAAAGGCCTGCTGCTCCTACTGTTTACGAAAAGTATACTTTTGAAAATTTCGTAGTCGGTAATTCAAACAAATTTGCTCATAGCGGTTCTTTAGCTGTTGCGCAGGCTCCTGCGTATGCTTATAACCCTCTTTTTCTTCACGGTGGAGTGGGACTTGGAAAAACACATCTTATGCACGCTATCGGAAATTACATTAAAAAGGAAAATCCTTTTGCAAAGATTGTTTTTTTAACAGCAGAACAGTTTACAACAGAGCTTATTAATTCAATTCGCGATAACACAAATCAGGAATTTCGTGATAAATACAGAAACGTTGATGTTCTTTTAATTGACGATATTCAGTTTATTGCCGGAAAAACTACTACACAGGAAGAGTTTTTCCACACATTCAACGCTCTTCACGAAAATAATAAACAGCTTGTTCTTACAAGTGATCGTCCTCCGAGTGAAATGAAAACACTTGAAGAAAGACTTCGCTCAAGATTCGGATGGGGTCTTATCTGTGACATCGGTTCTCCCGATTATGAAACAAGAATGGCTATTCTTCGTAAAAAAGCACAGAATGAAGGCGTTGTGATAAGTGATGAAATAATAGAACTTATCGCAGAACGTGTTAAATCCAACATTCGTGAGCTTGAAGGAGTTTTCAACAGGGTTGTGGCATATCGTTCTCTTGTAAATAAAGAGCTTACACCCGATGTTGTGCTCGATGCACTCAAAGATTACGGTGAAAGCGCGCAAAGTAAGATTACACCTGAATATATAATTGAAAAATGTGCTACTTTCTACGGTGTTAAAAAAGAAGATATTTATTCAGATAAGAGAACAAAGGAAATTGCTCTTGCAAGACAGGTTGTAATGTACATATTAAAAGATGTAACAGACTTCTCATTCCCTAAAATAGGCTCTATATTGGGAAAAGACCACGCAACTGTTCTTTATTCCGTTAAAAAAATTACAAAAGATATGGAAAAAGACGAATCACTCAAGTTTAATGTTGAAGGTCTGATTAACGACATAAAAGGCGAGCAGTAATTAACAGTTTTATTGTTAATTAACAGTTTCCCTTAAAATTCGTCAAAAGTTTTCAATTTTTTATTAAAAAGTTATTATTTTCCTATTCCCTTTAAAATAAGGGGTCAGGGAAGTTATTAACAGTTTTAACTTTACTACTAATACTTATAAATATATATATTTATATTATTATGTATTTTCTTTTTTTGAAAGGATGTTATTTATGAAATTTTTCTGCGATACAAAATTATTTTCAGAAGCAATCGGTATTGTTTCAAAAGCAGTTGCGGTTAAATCACCTATTCCTCATTTAGAAGGTATACTTTTAACTGCAAAAGGTGGTACTCTTACACTTCTTGCAAATAATCTTGAAATATCAATCAAAACTTCTATCAGTGCTAATGTAAGTGAAGAAGGAAGTATTGTTTTAAATTCAAAGATGCTTAGTGATATTGTAAGAAAGCTTCCCGAAGACGTTTGTGAGGTTACAACAAACGACAAAATGAATGTTTCTATCGTTTGTAAAAATGCTGATTATAAAATTGTAGGTCTTAATGCAGACGAATTTCCCCAGCCTCCGCAGATTGCGAAGAAGAGTTCACTTACTCTTACAAGCGAAAAGCTTCGTGAAATTATAGGAAAGACTCTTTTTGCAGTTTCTCTTGATAATGCAAGAAAGATTTTAACAGGTTCTCTTTATGAAATTGAAAATAATATACTCACGGTAGTAGCTGTTGACGGATATCGTCTTGCTCTTACTAAAAATGAGCTTGATGGAGAGCATGCCGATGCAAAATTCATCATGCCCGGTAAGACACAGAGTGAAATTTCAAAAATAATCAGCGGTAGCCGTGATGAAGAAATTGAAATTTCATTCAGCGAAAATTATGCTCTTATCCAGGGTGAAGGAATTACAATTACTTCAAGACTTATTGAAGGAGAATTCTTCTCATATAAAAATACAATTCCCACAGAATCAAAATATATAGTAAAAACAAACACAAAAGCTTTCAATAAAGCAATTGAAAGAGTTGAACCTATTATAGATGAAGTAAGTAAGAACTGTGTAAGATTTAAATTTGAGGACGGAAAGATATCTATAAGCTGTGAAACAGTCCTCGGTAAGGTAAATGATAGTGTAGAGTGTGATTACTACGGAGAAGCGCTTGAAATAGGCTTTAACTACAGATATCTTCACGACGCAGTTTCAAGATGTGAAGGAGACGAAATCGAACTTAAGATGAATTCTCCCTTCAATCCTCTTATCATTAATTCAACAGACGACGATAAGTGCCTGTTTATGGTACTTCCTGTACGTATATAAAAGATTGTTTAGAAAACTAAAAAAGAGTGGTATGCGGGGACGGGGGATGTTTTTGTAAGCCGTAGGCGTAACTAAAACATCCCTGTCCCCAAGAAAAAAGTCAGGTAAGCACACAGTAGTTAAAGGGAACTATAGGGGAAGGCGGGAATTTTTGTAATCCGCAGGTGCACAAAAAATGTCTCACTGCGGTTCGGTCACGGCTCGGCTCTGACAGTTCACCGGACTGTCATTCACTCCCTCGCCGTCGCTTCGCTACCCCGTCCCCCATACCACAAAGAAGGAACAATATTATGAAAATTGAAATTAATACTGAATTTATAAAACTTGACAGCGCATTGAAATTTGCAGGTGTAGCTGAAAACGGCGCTCATGCAAAGGAAATGATATTAGACGGCGAAGTATTGGTAAATGGTGAAGTTGAACTTCGTCGCGGTAAGAAACTTTATAAAGGTGACAAATTCAAAATTTCAGACGAGGAATTTGAAATAGTATGAAAGCTTCTAAATTAGAACTTTATAATTTCAGAAACTACGAAAAAGAAACTGTTTCGTTCGGCGATGAGGTAAATATTATTTACGGTGACAACGGAATGGGAAAAACAAATATAATAGAAGCATTATATTATTTTTCGTATGGAAGAAGTTTTCGCGCAAGCGGACGTGAAATTATAAAGGAAGGCGAAAAAGAAAGCAAAATAACCCTTGATTTTGAAAATAAAGAAAGAAATTATAAGGGTGAAATAAAGTTTTTAAGCGGAAAAAGAAAAGAAATTTATTTAAATGAAATTGAGCTTAAGAAAACAAGCGAAATGCTCGGAAATTTTATTTGCGTTCTTTTCACACCTGATGAGCTTGGTATTATTAAAGGACTTCCCGATGAAAGAAGAAGATTCTGCGACAGTTCTATAATTCCTCTTCGTCCCCAGTTTATAAAGGAACTTATAAAGTACAGAAATCTTATAAATCAAAAAAATGCACTTTTAAAATCAAGAAATTATAATACTCTTGAAATATGGAACGAAAAAATTGCCGAATGTGGAAGTAAAATTATGATTATGCGCGGAAGTTATATTGAGCGTATTGAAAAAATGGCAAAGGAAGTTCAAAACGATATTTCGGGAGGATGCGAAAATCTTGAAATGAAGTATAACCCGTCCGTTAAAATGGGCGCGGATATAAATGAAATAAAAGAAAATTTCATAAAAAAGCTTTCCGAATATGAAGAAAAGGAAAAAGAAAACTGTTTTTCAATGGTTGGCGTTCATCGTGACGAAATAGAATTTTTCATAAACGGAAAAAATGCGAAAAATTATGCAAGTCAAGGTCAGATAAGAACGGCTGTATTATCACTTAAAAGCGCGCAGATGGAAATAATAAAAGAAGAAAACGGAAATTATCCCGTAATGCTGCTTGACGATATTTTAAGCGAGCTTGATAAGAAAAGACGTGACTTTTTAGTTTCGCAGATAAAAGGAAAACAGATAATAATAACTTGCACCGATATTGAAAATTCGTTTAATAATGAAGGTGCGAATATTATAAATATAAGAAACGGTAGGGTGAATTAATTATGTTTATCCATATCGGTGAAGGCAAGGTTATAAGTAAAAAAAATATAATCGGAATTTTCGACCTTGAAACAACATCTATCAGTAAAAAAACCCGCGAATTCTTAAAAATAAACGAAAAAAAGGGTGTTGTGGAATATATAGGTTACGAAATTCCAAAAACCTATGTGTTGACAGAGAAAAATAATGAAAAAAAAGTATATATAACACAGATTTCTTCGCAAACACTCCAGAAAAGAGCAGAAAGGAATGACTCAATTGGAACAGAAAATCAATAATTCCTATGACGAAAATCAAATACAGGTACTCGAAGGACTTGAGGCTGTAAGAAAGAGACCCGGTATGTACATCGGTTCAACTTCCGCGCGCGGACTTCATCATCTTGTTTACGAAATCGTGGACAACAGTATTGACGAAGCGCTCGCAGGATATTGTACACAGATTGATGTTACATTAAACGCTGATCACAGCGTTACCGTAAAGGATAACGGTCGTGGTATTCCCCACGGTATTCACCCGAAAATGGGTATTTCAACAATCGACGTTATCTTTACCGTGCTTCATGCCGGCGGTAAGTTCGGCGGCGGCGGATACAAGGTATCGGGCGGTCTGCACGGCGTTGGTGCGTCTGTTGTAAATGCGCTTTCAACAAAACTTACTGTTGAGGTTCACGACGGGGAAAAAATATGGACACAGTGTTATCTCCGCGGTGTTCCGCAGGGCGAAGTTAAGGAAAGCGGTACTACCGACAGAACTGGTACTGAAATTACTTTCTGGGCAGACGGCGAAATTTTTGAAGAAACTGTGTATGATTACGGTATTTTGTTAAAGAGACTTCGTGAGCAGGCATTCTTGAATGCAGGTATTAAAATCGTGTTTAAAGATGACCGTGAAGAAAAGCGTGAAGAGGTTCTTCATTACGAAGGCGGTATAAAGAACTTCGTTTCATACCTCTTAAATGAAAAGAAAAGCCGTAAAGAAACGCTTTTGGAGATTCACGAGGATATCATCTATGTAGCGGGCGAGAAAAACGGTTCTATGGCCGAAATTGCGCTCGGATGGAATAATGGATACGATGAAGTTATTGAATCTTTTGCAAATAACATCTCCACTACCGAAGGTGGTACACACGAAACAGGCTTTAAGACAGCTCTTACAAAGGTACTTTCAGAATACGGAAGAAAGTACAAGCTTATAAAAGATGACGAGGAATTAACAGGCGACGACGTTCGTGAAGGTCTTATCGCGGTTATTTCCGTAAAACTTGAAGAGCCTCAGTTTGAAGGTCAGACCAAAACAAAGCTTGGTAACAGCGAAATGCGTGGTTTAGTTGAAAATCTGCTCCGCGAAAAACTTGCAGATTTCCTTGAAGAAAACCCCTCAATCGGCAAAATAATCATCGAAAAGGCTCTTATGGCATCACGCGCAAGACTTGCTGCAAGAAAAGCGCGCGAAGCGACAAGAAAAACTCCGCTCGGTTCATCGACACTTCCCGGTAAGCTTACCGACTGTATCGTAAAAGACCCGACAATGACTGAAATTTATATCGTCGAGGGTGATAGCGCCGGCGGTAGTGCAAAGAGCGGTCGTGACAGTAAATATCAGGCAATTCTTCCTCTTTGGGGTAAGATGCTTAACGTAGAAAAGGCGCAGGAAGTTAAGGTTTACGGAAACGATAAGCTTAAACCCGTAATTCAGGCACTCGGCACAGGTATCGGTAGTGAATTCAATCTTGAAAAGCTCCGTTACGACAAAGTTATCATTATGGCCGATGCCGATGTCGACGGTGCTCATATCCAGACACTTCTTCTGACATTCTTCTTCAGATTTATGCGTCAGCTCGTTGAAACAGGTCATATCTACCTCGCAAAACCCCCGCTTTACAAGGTTTCACGCGGTAAGAAGAGCGAAGTTGCATTCAGCGACGAAGAACGTGACCGCATAAGTGAAGAAATGAAAAACGGCGATCCTAACGCAAAGGTTGACATCAGCCGATACAAAGGTCTTGGTGAAATGGACCCCGAAGAACTCTGGGAAACAACAATGGATCCCAAAAACAGAATTCTTCTCAAGGTTACTCTTGAAGATGCGCAGAAGGCAGACGAAATCTTCAGTATCCTTATGGGTGAAGAAGTTGAACCGAGAAGACAGTTTATCGAAGATAATGCACAGTATGTAACCAATTTGGACATATAAACTATTTCGCAACAAAAGTTTTGCTTCGCAAAAGCATTCGTTGCGAGGGAAGGGCTTTCGTTCGCACGGCACTCACCGTGCCAGCCCTTTATAGGTGTTAAAATCGAGGTACACGCCCCCGATTTTAACGGATTTTATCGTTAAGGGGATTCCCCTTAACAATCCCTTTAAGGAAAGGGGACACACACGCCGCGATGCGGAGCCTTCGGCTTTTTCGCGTATGTCCCCAAATAAAAAGTTTTACTTCGTAAAACAATACCTTTTAAACGAAAGGAACTAATAAAATGGCTAAGAAAAAACAGTACGAAGATTCACATTTCGAGGAGTATTTTGATACCCAGACGATTGTGGATGTAGATATTGAAAAAAGAATGAAAGAAGCGTTCATTGACTATGCGATGAGCGTTATCGTAAGCCGTGCGCTTCCCGATGTGCGTGACGGTCTTAAACCCGTACACAGAAGAATTCTCTACTCAATGTACGAGGAAAATTTAACTTCCGACAAGCCTTTCTTCAAATCGGCGACAACCGTTGGTAACGTTATCGGTAGATATCATCCCCACGGTGACGCATCAGTTTACGATGCAATGGTAAGAATGGCGCAGGATTTCTCGCTCCGTTATCCGCTTGTAGACGGTCACGGTAACTTCGGTAGCATCGACGGTGACCCGCCTGCTGCTTACCGTTATACTGAAGCGAGAATGAGCAAACTTGCTAACGTACTTCTTGAAAATATAGAGAAGAATACGGTTGATTTTGTACCCAACTTTGACGAAAAGAGAAAAGAACCCACAATCCTTCCCACAAGAATACCCACACTCCTTGTAAACGGTAGTAGCGGTATCGCGGTTGGTATGGCGACAAATATTCCTCCGCATAACCTTACGGAAGTGTTAAACGGTGCGATTGCACAGATTGACAATCCCGAAATCACTGTTGAGGAACTTATGGAGCATATTCAGGGTCCCGACTTCCCCACAAGTGCAACAATTATGGGCAGAAGCGGTATCAGAAGTGCCTATAACACAGGTCGCGGTAAGATAGTTATCCGCGCGAAAGCCGAAATTGAGGAGCATAAGGATGGATCAAGTTCAATTATCGTAACCGAGCTTCCCTATCAGGTTAATAAGAAGCTCCTTGTTGAATCTATCGCAAACCTTGTTAAGGAAAAGAAGATTGAAGGTCTTTCAGACATCGAAGACCATTCTTCAGACCGTGTTGGTCTCCGCCTTGAAATTTTCTTGAAGCGCGACGCCAATGCACAGGTAGTACTTAATCAGCTTTATAAATACAGCCGTCTTCAGGACAGCTTCAGCGTAAACCTTATCGCAATCTGCGATGGAAAGCCCAAAACAATGGGTCTTAAGGAAGTTCTTGAACATTTCATCAATTTCCAGAAGGAAATTGTTACACGCAGAATCGTATTTGACAAGGAAAAGGCAGAAGCGAGAATGCATATTTTAGAAGGTCTCCGCATCGCCCTTGCAAATATTGATGAAGTTATCGAAACTATCAGAAATTCTTACGACGACGCGAAAGAAAACCTCATGGCGCGCTTTGGTTTCTCCGAAATTCAGGCGCAGAGCGTACTTGATATGCGTCTTGCCCAGCTTCAGCGACTTAACGGCGAAAAGATTGACGAAGAATACGAAAATCTTACCGCAAAAGTTGAGGAATACAAGGCTATCCTTGCTGATGAGGCGCTTCTTCTTGAACAGATTAAGAAAGAGCTTGCAGAAATCCGCGACAAGTTCGGCGATGAAAGAAGAACAAACATTGAAAATGTAATGACTGAAATTGATATAGAAGACCTTATCGAAGAGGAAGAAAGCGTATTCACTCTTACAAACAGCGGTTATATCAAGAGAATGCCCGCATCTATTTACTCAAGCCAGAATCGTGGCGGTAAGGGCGTTAAGGGTATGAAGACCAAGGAAGAAGATTTTGCACAGAATATTATTGTAGCATCTACTCACGATAATATACTCTTCTTCACAAACCGCGGAAGAATGTATCGCCTCAAGGGTTATCAGATTCCCGAATCCAGCCGTCAGGCAAAAGGTAGCGCGATTGTAAACATCCTTCCCGTTGAAAAGGACGAAAAGGTAACTGCAATGATTGCTCTTCGTCAGTTTGAAGACGATAAATACCTTCTTATGTGTACAAAGGGCGGTGTAATCAAGAAAACTGCCGTTACCGACTACAACACCGCAAGAAAAGGCGGTATCATCGGTATCGTGCTTGATGAAGGCGACGAGCTTATCAAGGTTGAGCTTACAAACGGTGAAAATGAAGTTGTTGTAGGTACTCATAACGGTATGGCAATCCGCTTCAACGAAAAAGACGTTCGCTCTATGGGTAGAGTAACACGCGGTGTTAAGGCGATTACTCTTCGTGGCGATGACTATATCATCGGTATGTGCCTTGCAACAGAGGATACACAGCTTCTTGCAGTAACCGAGTTTGGCTATGGTAAACGTACCGAACTTTCAGAATACCGCGTACAGACTCGTGGTGGCGTAGGTATAAAGACATACAAGTGCAGTGAAGTAACAGGTGAGGTTGTCGGCATCCGATCTGTTAAGGATGACGAGGACGTTATGATTATCACTTCGGAAGGCGTTATCATAAGAATTCCCGTAAGCGGTATCAGCACAATCGGCAGAAGCACCAAGGGTGTTCGTCTTATCAGACTTCCCGACGGTGTGAAGGTTGTTTCAATCGGTATTACCGAGCATGAAGAACCCGAAGAAGAAACAGACGGTGAAAACGTGCCCGAAAATAATGCAGAAGCACCCGAAACTGCAGAAGTAACAGAATAAAGGAGGGTTCCTTGTGAAAGAATTTGAAGATAATTCCCAGACAATGGAGTTTGATGCTGTAAAGGAAGTACCTCAAAGTGTAAAACCTCAACAAAATCGCAGTGTAAATGATGAATACACCGCTGCGAGACGAGGCAGAGGTTACGAAATCAAAAAGCAAAAAGGAAACGGCGCTCTTATTGCGATTGCTTGTTCGTTGACAATTCTTCTTGTTGTGGCCCTTGTTGCAACGATTCTTATATTGAAGGACGACAAAAAAGAAGAACCGCAAAAGCAAAACGATGAAGCTATTGTAGTAGAAAACGAAGAAGAAGAAACTCCCGAAGAGGAAGAAGAAATACCTGAAATCCAGAACAAGATAATTTCCTGCGATCTGGTGTTTAATCCCTCTACTTTAGAGAATGAAGACGGCGTTTACTCAATAAGAGCAGACTTCTTTGATTCGGAAATGAACCAGTTTGAAACCCGCAGAATTATAATAAATGAAGAAACCGATATCCGCAGAGACGGTGAAAGACTTGCGACGGAAGGATTCATTTATATTCTTGAGAACTCAGGCGGAGACCAGATAGTGTTCAGGGGCGAAATAAGAGAAAAAGACGATGTTGTAATCGCAATTTCATTTGAATCTCAGGCTGTTGAAGAAGCAATAGAAGAGGAAGAAGAAACACTTCCTGAAGAAACTCCTGTTGTTGAAGAGGAAACAGAATCAGCGCCGGTGGAAGAAACTCCTGCGCCTGCTCCTGCTCCTGAAGAGGAAGCTCCCGCACCTGAAGAACAGACAACTGTAACAGTAGAACAATAAAAAAAGAACCCCCACAGCATTAGCGGGTTGGTCATAGGGATGAATTGGTTTTAGACTGATCTTTTTCGTTAATACTACGCAAAAAAATGGCGAAATACGAAAGTATTCCGCCATTTTTGTTTCTTGTCTTAAACGAAAAATCTCTATTCTAAAACTGCGA
>JAZREK010000090.1:0-13724 GCA_045660765.1 Clostridia bacterium | reverse complement strand
GATGCACCGCTTTTATCAAAAATGATAATTTCCGGTGCCAACAATCTGAGCAACAACCGTGAATTGGTTGATGCGCTTAACGTATTCCCTGTACCTGACGGTGATACGGGAACAAATATGTCACTCACCTTCATTAATGCTTCAAAGAGCGTTGAAGGTATGGAAAAAACCGATGTTACAGAGGTTATTAATGCCGTTGCAAAGGCAACACTTCGCGGTGCCCGTGGTAACTCAGGTGTTATTCTTTCACAGATATTCCGTGGAATTTCAAAGAATATAGAAAATTCCAACGGTATTGATGCAGAAGCACTTAAAAAAGCCCTCCGCGGCGGCTGTGACACAGCATACCGTGCGGTAATGAAGCCTACTGAGGGTACAATCCTTACAGTTATCCGTGCAGGTGCGGAAACTGCAGAGGCTTATGAGGGCGAAGATTCCTTTGAGCTTATGGAAAAGGTGTGCCTTGGTATGGCGGAGGCTCTTAAAGAAACTCAGGAAATGCTTCCCCAGCTTAAACAGGCAGGCGTTGTTGATGCCGGCGGTCAGGGATTACTCTTCATTTTTGAGGGATTCCTTGCAGCTATCAATGGTAATGAAGTTTCTCTTACAGATACATCTCTTTCCGCTTCCGTCAAGCAACCTGCACAGAGCAGTATCAGCACCGAGGATATTAAGTTTGCATACTGTACCGAATTTATTATAAACAAGTATGATGCAAAGAAATCTGCAGAAAAGATGCGTGCTGCTATCGAGCCTAAGGGCGATTGTATGATAGTAATTGACGAGGATGACATTGTAAAAGTACACATTCACACCAACCACCCCGGATATGTTCTGGAGCAAGCTGTAAAGCTTGGTGAAATGGTTAATATCAAAATTGAAAATATGCGTGAACAGCATACCGATATAGTAGGCGGTGCTATGAGCAAAGACGAGGAAAAGCCTCTCTCTAAGCACAGAGAAACTGCAGTTGTATCAGTTGCTAACGGTGATGGACTTATAGCTCTCTTTACAGAGCTTGGTGTCACAAACATTATTCACGGCGGACAGACAATGAACCCCAGCACAGAGGACATTTTGAATGCTATTGAGGAAGCAAATGCAGACAATGTATTTATTCTTCCCAACAACAAGAACATTGTTCTTGCGGCACAGCAGGCGGCTGAAATTGCTGACTGTAATGCAGTAGTTATAGAGTCAAAAACGATTCCGCAGGGAATTTGTGCTATGATGGAATTTTCTCCCACGGCATCTTTGGAGGAAAATACCGAGAATATGACAGAGGCTCTGGCAAATGTGATAAGCGGTAATGTTACCCACGCAGTAAAGGATACAGAAATTGACGGTATAGAAATTCACGAGGGTGACATAATCGGGGTGTCAGGCGGACATATTGTTTCCGATGCAAAGGATATTAAAACCGCTACAATTGACCTTGCAAAGAAAATTGCAGATGAGGACAGCGAGATTATTACTCTCTACTTTGGTGAGGGCGAAACTGAGGAAAGCGCTCAGGAAATCGCTGATGAAATTGAAGAAATCTTCCCCGACGCAGACATTATGGTTGCAAACGGCGGACAGAGTGTTTACTACTATATTGTATCCGTGGAATAATCCTGTAAATAGGTGATACATTATGCCAATCCCCCAGGAAACAGATATCAGATTATTAAAAGGAATAGGCGATGGCAAGGCGAAGCGATTGCTTCGCCTTGGCGTTTTTACTGTTTGGGACTTACTTACCTGCTTCCCTGTTCGTTTTGAAGACAGAAGGACGGTAAGAAAGATATTTGATTTAGAGCATGATAGCTTTGCTACGGTAAATGGTATTGTCGTAACGCCTGTAAGCGAGCATTATGTTCGCAAGGGACTTACTTACTACAAACTCCAGATACGCGATGATACGGGAATTGCAACTTGTATATTCTTTAACAATCCGTATCTTAAAAATTATCTCAAAAAGGGATATGAATACTCATTCTACGGAAAAATCAATATCCGCGGTAATGTGCGAGAGATTCTTGCCCCTGAATTTGAACCGTCATCGCAATCACAATGCACGAAATGTATTGTACCGATATATCCTTTGACAAGCGGGATTACACAAAAGTTTTTACGAAAAACAATCGCAGATTGTTACCGCGATTATGAAAAGTATTTCCGTGACAGTATTCCGCCCGAAATACTTAAAGAATATTCGCTTTGCTCTATTGAATTTGCAATAAAGAATATTCACTTCCCCGCTGATTCAAAGGCACTTGAAATAGCGAAAAAGCGTCTTGTGTTTGAAGAATTTTTCATTTTGCAGACAGCACTTCGCAAAATGAAAGAAAATGGTTCTAAAGAGCGTGGTATTGCACTAGAAAGCACCGACATTTCCTCTTTTAAAACTGCTCTCCCATTTACTCTTACAGATGCACAAAAAACGGTTATAGACGAAATTCTGCACGATTTATCGTCCGGCAGTGTAATGAATCGTCTTGTCCAAGGTGATGTTGGTAGCGGTAAAACAATTGTGGCGGCATCGGCGCTTTACGCTTGCACTAAAAACGGCTATCAGGCGGCAATGATGGCACCGACTGAAGTTCTTGCACGCCAGCATTATAACGACCTTTCTCCCCTTCTTTCACAGTTTGGGATAAAGTCCGCGCTTCTTACGGGTAGCACAAGTGCAAAGAATAAGCGCGAGATATACGAAAAACTTGAAAACGGTGAAATTGATGTCGCATTCGGTACGCACGCGCTTATAACCGATAAGGTTTTATTCAAATCACTTGCCCTTGCAATCACTGACGAACAGCATCGTTTTGGTGTGAGACAGAGAATGATGCTCTCCTCCAAAGGAAAGTCCGTTCATACGCTCGTAATGACGGCTACACCCATCCCGAGGACACTTGCACTTATAGTTTACGGTGATATGGATATATCTGTTATTGACACTCTTCCCCCGGGAAGGCAGGTTATTGACACCTACTGTGTCGGAGAAGATATGAGAAAGCGAATATATGCCTTCATCCGCAAGGAAATAGAAAAAGGAAACCGTGCATATATCGTGTGTCCTGCCGTTGAGGAAAATGAAGAAATGCCATTAAAATCCGTGACAGAGCATTTTGATGAGCTTTCCAAAAATGTTTTCCCTGACATTCCTATGGGTATTGTTCACGGCAAAATGAAGTCCAAAGACAAAGAAACCGCAATGGACGATTTCATAAGCGGAAACACAAAAATCCTCGTTTCAACGACTGTTATTGAGGTTGGTGTAAATGTTCCCGAAGCGACACTTATGGTCATCGAAAATGCGGAGAGATTCGGCCTTAGTCAGCTTCATCAGTTGCGCGGACGCGTAGGACGTGGCAAAGAAAAAAGCTACTGTGTATTATTTTGCAACAGTTCAAGCGAAGAAACCCGAGAACGTATGAAGATAATGACCAAAAGTAACGATGGTTTCAAAATTTCTGAAACCGACCTGCGCCTTCGCGGACCCGGTGACTTTTTCGGCACAAGACAGCACGGCGAAATCCACTTTAAGATTGCTGACCTTGCCGATGATTTTTCCGTTCTTAAGGTAAGCGGTGTCGCGGCGGAGAAGTTACTTGAATCCGACCCCGATTTATCTGACGACAAGCATTTTTATATCAAAGAAGCAACAGAGAAGCTTGCAGAAAGTTTAATATTGTAACAAAAAAACACCCTATGAACGGCAAATTAAACCAGTTCATAGGGATTGTTGTTTTACACAAAAAACCTACAATTTATTTTGTGTAGTTAAATCTATTTAGTTTATTTCTACATCATCAACGGAATTTTCAAGTATTATATTTATCAATTCATTTCTTGAACGGTTGCTTTCATCTGATAAATCATCTATTTTCTGAAGTGTTCCCTCTTTGATACGAACCGAAATCACCTTATAACCATCTTCACCTTTTTTGTCGATTCTTATAGCACCCTTAGCCATAATATCACCTCGTATTATAATTATATTGTATTTACATTTTATTTTATATATTATAATTGTATTCACAAAATATTCGATATATATTGACCGAATTTATGTTGTATGATATAATTTAAAGGGACTTAAGAAAAATTTTTCTAGGGAGGAATCGTAGTGCGTTGCAAAAATTGCCACGAAAAAATGAGCTCGAAAGCTAAGTTTTGTTCACAGTGCGGGGCACCGAAGAAATCACCGTCGGAGAAAAAGAGCAAAAAGAAAATTGCTTTTATACTGATACCGATATTTCTCGCATTTTCGATTTTTGATATTATTGTTTCAGAAATCGAAAATAAAAGCGGGAGTAGTTCCATCATAGTTGAGGATGGTTCAAAAAACACTGTCATGATATATTTCGACGGCTGTGACCTTGAAGAGAGAAGTGGTTGTATGTCTTTAAACATTGAAGAAGCACTCACTTGCGGAATTAACACCGAAGAAAACAATGTCTTGTTTTTTACCGGTGGCTGCGAAAAATGGCATGGTTTTGATATCCCTTCAGATATGGATTGTATTTACATAGTTGAAGATGGTGCTCTGACTTTGCTTGAAGAAACCGAATCCTCAAGTATGGCTGATCCACGCACATTAGAATATTTCATGTCATACTGTGTTGAGAATTATCCGGCACAAAGCTATTCTCTTATTATGTCTGATCATGGTGGTGGCCCTAATGTTGGTGTTTGTACTGATATTGACACCGGAGATATAATGAGTCTTTCAGAGCTTTCCGACGCTCTTACCAATATTGGATTTGTAGATGACTGCAAACTTGAAACTATTATGTTCGATGCTTGTCTTATGGGCTCGATAGAAGTTGCGGCAACTTTAAAAGACCATGCAAACTATATGATTGCTTCAGAAAATACAAGTTCGATGAATGGCTCTGACTATAACTTTCTTTCTGCATTTAACAATGCAGAAAGTGGCAAGGATATTGGTATAGCATATATAGATTCTTTTTACAACAAATCTGTATCTAGTGGTTGGGACAGCTACTATGATATAACATTTTCTTGCATAGACCTTTCGGCAATGGATAATGTTATAGAAAATTTCGATGCTTTCTTTGAAATCGCCGAAGAAGATATAGGTACAATGTACCCTGTATTATCACGCAACAGAGAAAAAGCAAAGAAAGTCATGGAATCAAAAGATGATATTTTTTCAACAGAAGGAGACTTCTACGAACTGATAGATTTGTACGATTTCATATTACAAAACAAAGACGACTATGAAAAGGAAGCTCAGGCTCTTCTAGACTCACTTGATGAGGCAATAGTATACAATCGCTCGTCATCACCTAAAATGAAAGGTCTCACTTTTTATTCGCCTTTCAACTACGAAATAGATTCAGATTATTATGGCATTTCCTTCTCTGATTCTTATTCCGATTACATAAAATCATTTGCCAAGGAGCAAGAAAGCGGAGATTCTGATACTGTTTGGTTTTTCAAATCCTTACAGCCATCAGTTGAAGTATCTGATGAGTTCTATGTTTCAATGCAGTTGTCCGAAGAGCAGGCAAATGATTTCTCATACGGAGAATATTATATTTTCTCTAAGCCTCATAATATCGTCAACAATGATGGTTCGACTCATACTCTTAATGATGATGAATACTCATTTGTTTCAAACGGGTTTGGAGCAAGTCTGAATAACAAAACCCTTGAGGTTAAAATCCCAAACAAAGGCTGTTACATATCAACTGACGATGGAGATTTGTTATGCCCTGTATATGCAGAAAAAGATGCAGATAGAATCAAGAACTATACGCAGGTTGGATTGATTTATGTTCCCGCAATGGAAGGAGAAACCGAGGAAGATGAATTAGATTCTTTAGTTAATGCCGTCGAAAATATGAAGATGGAAGTCGGAAGATTATATTTGGATATCACAGGTGACGAAGTAAAAATCGGAAATTGTTATGTCATAAAAAATGGTATTTTCCAACGACTGACATTACCTATAGATTTTTACAATGAGATTGAATTCACTACCTTTGTTAAGAAATTAACTTTTGATGAAAACTCAAATCTCCTTCCCTTTAACAAATGGGAATCTGTGCAAAGTAAAATGCTCACGCATACACACAACACAAAGGAGATTTCAATGAAAATGAAGCCCCTTGATGAAAATGCAGATTATTATGTTATGCTTGTTGCTCACGATATTTACGGAAATAAAAATTGTTCAGAAATAATACCACTTAATATCAGCAAGTAATTGTATGACTTTATTGTGTAAAAAAATTAATTAATATTATATTACTCAGGAGGAAAAATAATGGGTTCAAATTACAAAAAAAGCCAAAAACATTCAAACAAAATTGCAGCAGTTATCACTCTTGCTGTAGTCTTCATAGCAGCATTGATTGATGTAATTTTCTACAAAAATGTTTCTATTTATTATTATATTGAGGTTGCGCCGCTTATACTGTACGCTATTGTTCTCTTCTTTGTCAGAATTAAAAGCTATGGTTACGGGATTGCTTCCGCAGCTTGTTTTGGAACTTTAATAGAACCAATCATGAACAACAATTTTTTTGAAAGCAACGTTATTGGGCGTCTTGTATGTGCTCTTGTTTTCCTTTTCTTGTTACTGTATAAAAACATTAAAAAACAGAATAACAAACAATAACTGGCATTACACAAAGCCAATAAATGTTGCTCACGATAGGAACACGCAATTTCCCACAATGAAAAAAACACTCGGTAATTCTACCGAGTGTTTTTGTTTTGTTAATTATTCTTCTGTTGCTTCAACAGTTTCTTCAGCAGGAGCTTCTACTACTTCTTCAGCTACAGGAGCTTCTTCAGCGGGAGCTTCAGGAGCGAGGAGTGCTCTGATTGAAAGGCCAATCTTCTTTTCGTCCCACTTGATTTCTGTAATCTTAGCTTCTACAACTTCGCCAACTGTAAGTACATCTTCGGGCTTGCCGATTCTCTTGTTAGCGATCTGTGAAATATGGATAAGACCGTCGATTCCGGGAATAAGTTCAACAAATGCACCGAAGGGAACAAGGCGAACTACCTTAACCTTAACAACGTCTTCTTCGTTAAATGTTCTCTTTGCAATTTCCCAAGGATTGTCTTCAAGCTTCTTGTAACCAAGAGAAATCTTAACAGCTTCCTTGTCAACCTTAAGAATTGTAACTTCTACGCTGTCGCCAACTGAAAGTACTTCTGAAGGATGCTTAATTCTCTGCCAGCTGAGCTGTGAGATCGGGATAAGACCGTCTACACCACCAAGGTCAACGAATGCACCGAAGTCTGTAAGAGTCTTAACAGTACCTGTGTAAACCTTACCTTCTTCAACTTCTGCCATAAATGCAGCCTGCTTTTCAGCGCGTTCTGCTGAAGCTACAACCTTGATTGAACCGATTGCCTTCTTACCGCGTCTGTCGTCACGGATGTTAACAATCTTGAAATTAGCTTCTGTACCAACGAGGGGCTGAAGATCCTTGATGAATCTTTCGCTTGCCATTGATGCAGGGATGAAAATTCTGCAACCCTTAGCAACAGCAATTACACCGCGGTTAACGTTTTCAACAATCTTACCTGTAAGGATTTCGCCAGACTCGTAAGCCTTTTCGATTTCCTGCCAGCCCTTGATTGCGTCAATCTTCTTCTTTGAAAGCTTTACATAGCCTTCGCCGTCGTTAACTCTTACAACGAATACTTCTACTTCGTCTCCAACCTTTACAATATCAGCGGGGTTTGCAGAAGGATCATCTGTAAGCTCGTCCACGGGGATGATACCGTCAGCCTTGTAGCCAAGGTCAACATAAATCTCTGTGGGAGTAATGCTGATTACTGTGCCGGTTACTACCTGTCCTGTATTTAAAGTGACGAGGGATTGCTCGAATGCCTCGGCAAATGTAGGCTCTCCATTTCCTTGAATATTAGTGTTCTTTTCTTCTACCATGGTTTCTAAAACCTCCTTAATGATATACTGCGGTGTTGATGCACCGGCAGTGATGCCGAATGACTTGCCCAAAGATAAAATATCATGGGGCAGTTCGCTTTTATCCTCCACCAGAAAGGTGTGTTCACAAAGCGAAGAGGCGATATCGTACAGTTTCTTGGTATTGGAACTGTTTTTCCCGCCAACAACAACAAATACGTCGCTTTCTTTTGCAAGGTCAGCAGCATATTTTTGTCGTTCATTCGTAGCACTACATATTGTATCAAAAATGATAGCACTTTGGCAAGTGTTTTTTGAAATTTTCGTAATTTTTTTCCATAATTCGCGTTCAAAGGTTGTTTGCGCTACAATGCACACTTCTTTTTCGTCAGAAAAGCTTAAATTTTCTGCTTCTTTTTCAGTTGCAATCACAATTGCACTATCGTTACACCATCCGTTTATACCTATTACTTCAGGATGCTTTTCGTCACCTATAATTACGATGTGACTGCCACGCGAATAGGCTTCGCCCACTATGTTATGAATTTTCTTCACAAAGGGGCATGTCGCATCTATATAGCTTATCCCTTTTTCTTTGAGGAGCTCTTCCTCGCTCTTTTTTATACCGTGACTACGGATAATAACGGTTTCGTCACTTTGCGCCTCATCGGGAGAATTTATAATCCTTACACCCTGCTTTGTAAAGTCATCAACTACGCTTTTATTATGTATAATCGGGCCGAGCGTTGCTATCTTTTTGCCGCTTTTCACACCTTCTTGTGTCATTTCTACCGCGCGACTTACTCCGAAGCAAAACCCTGCTTTTTTTGCTACATTAACTTCTTTTTTCATTTTTTCTCACCTAATGAATATATTTCATCCATCAAGGAATCGGCAAGTTTCTGCATAATATCCTGATTGTGCACGTCGTCTATATACTCGTCATAGCGGATAGGGTTTCCGTAGACCACGCTTCTTTTTCCGACATATGCAGGAACAATAGGTACATTGCTTTGAATTGCAAGTCTTACTATCCCTGAATTTACCTGAACACGTCTTCCGTCTTTTATACGTGTTCCTTCGGGGAAAATAAGGGTTGCACCACCCTTTTTAAGTATTTTAAGGGTTGCCATTACCGCTGCAGCATCGCCTTTTCCGCGCTTTATAGGAAATGCGCCTAAGGCTTTTATAATTCTCCCTAAAACGGGTACAGTAAAGAGCGAATCCTTCGCCATAAAGGTAAGCTGTCTCTTGCAACCTGTTGCAAGGAACAGCGGATCAATAAAAGAACGATGATTTGCGCAAAGAAGAAATGCACCATCTGTCGGGATATTCTCTCTTCCCTTTTCCTTAAAAAGAAGAAATACTTTCAAAATGCCTTTCACTGCGCCTATTGCTATTTTATAAAAACTCATTATATTCTACCTCTCACATGAGAAATAACTGCCTCAACAGATTCTTCAAGATTAAGCTTAGAAGTATCAATCACAGTTGCCCCTTCTGCCACTACAAGCGGAGAAACTGCGCGTGTGGAGTCATTTTTATCACGCTGTACCATATCGTTATAAACATCTTCAAAACTAACGCTCTCACCCTTTCCGATAAGTTCGTTATATCTTCTTTTCGCTCTTGCTTCGGGTGAAGCTGTAAGGAAAATTTTGATTTCCGCATTGGGCAGAACAAAGCTCCCTATATCGCGCCCGTCCATAACAACATCGTGATTTTCTGCAAGTTTTCGTTGCATATCAACCATTGCTACACGTACGGCAGGGATTGCGGAAACATTACTTGCCGCCATTGAAATTTCAGGTGTGCGGATTTTGTCGGAAACATTTTCGCCGTCAAGGTAGATATGCTGTTCAACACCCTCGTGTCTGATGTCAATATCAAGTCCATCAAGGATTGATGTAACACCTTTTTCGTCTTTTGTATCTATACCGCATTTTACTGCTTTAAGACCCACTGTACGGTACATTGCACCTGTATCTATATAGACATAGCCGAGTGCAGATGCAACCTTTTTTGAGATTGTACTTTTCCCTGCACCTGCAGGGCCATCAATAGCTACTTTTGTCATAAGAGTTCCTCCCTTTCAGTGGCTTTCACGCCTGCAAGATGACCTGTTGAAAAGGCAATCTGCAAATTAAAGCCACCTGTATATGCGTCAACATCTATAATTTCGCCTGCAAAGAAAAGTCCCTTTACCTTACGGCTTTCCATCGTAGATGCGTTGATTTCTTTTACGTTTACCCCACCGCTTGTTACAATAGCTTCTTCAACCGGGCGGTATTTTTTAACTGTAAATGTAAGGTTTTTAAGCGCAAGAAGAAGATTTCTGCGCTCCTCCTTCGTGATTGAGTTAACTTTTTTATAGCGGTCTATTCCCGAACGAGCAACGATATAATCAATCATCTTATTTGGAAGAAGATCGGAAAGCGAGTTTTCAAAGTTGCGGTTCTGATACTTTTCAAAGTCGCGGAGAATTCTTTTATCCATTGCAATCTCGTCAAGCGCAGGCTTTAAATCGATTTCTATCTTCATTCCTTCAGGGTTTTCTCCCATATGACTACTTGAAGAAAGTATCACGGGGCCTGTCATTCCGAAGTGAGTGAAAAGCATTTCGCCAAAGTCGGAAAACTTCTTCTTTCCGTTTTTATCAAATACCGTTACGCTTATATTTTTTAGTGAAAGTCCCATAAGTGCCGAAGTATTCTCAATCGTTTCAACGGGTACAAGCGCAGGTTTTATTGGAGAAATAGTGTGTCCTACTTTTTCCGCTATGGCGTATCCTTCACCGTTTGAACCGGTAAGCGGATAACTCTTTCCACCTGTTGCCAGAATCACGCTGTCACAGAAATATGTGGTTTTCTCGCACTTTACACCCTTTATGGTATCTTCTTCGGCAAGGATTGTAACCGCTCTGTCAAAAACGATTCGTACGCCAAGCTGGGTCGCTTTTTTCTTGAGTGCAGACACAATATCCGCCGCCTTATCACTTACGGGGAAAACACGTGCACCGCGCTCTTCCTTAAGTGCTACACCGCAGTTTTCGAAAAAGTCCATTGTGTCGTAATTCGTAAAACTATATATTGCACTGTAAAGAAAGTTGTGATTAGTAGGAATATTCGAGAAAATATCCTCGGTGGCACAGGCATTGGTCACATTACAGCGGCCCTTACCCGTAATACGGATTTTCTTTCCCACATCGTTATTCTTTTCAATAAGTGTTACCGATGCACCATGCTCTGCCGCGCTTATCGCAGCCATAAGACCTGCCGCACCGCCGCCGATAACGACTATCATATATTCTTCCCCTGTTCCTGTACAACGAAGAAGACTCTTTCGCTGTTTTTTTCGGGATTTTTGAAGCTCTGGTCATGGTAGACCTTGAGTAGCTTCATTCCTGATTTTTTAATAATTTCTTTGATTTCGTCGATTTCGTATGCACGTTCGGTATGTTCCTCGTCAAAACGCACATACTCTTCCTCTTCCTTCATAAAGAAAGTCAGGTAAAAATCGGAGAGTTTCTTTTTCTTGTCATATTCGTTCTGCCATACGCAGAATGCCTCGTCATCTTCCAACACAAAAGTGTTGTCGCCGATGACGTTTTCAAGTTTATATCGAGTGTTTATGTCAAAAATGAAAAGTCCCTTGGGATTGAGATAATTATTCGCAAGTTTCATAACCTTTAACAAATCACGTTTGTCGGTTATGTAGTTAATACAATCAAGACTTGAAACGATAAAATCAACCGTTCCGTAAAGTTCAAACTCGCACATATCCTGATTAAGATACAAAATATCCTGATCCGCAGACTTTTCGCGCGCTACCATAAGCATATCTTCCGAAATGTCAACGCCTGTCATTTCTATACCGCGACGCGCAAGTTCAGTTGTAATACTACCTGTACCGCAACCGAGGTCAAGACCGAGTTTAGGCTCTTCAAGACCGTAACGATGAAATATTTTCATGTAATAATCTACCCAGCTTTTGTAGTCAACATCTTTTATAAGAGCATCATACACATAGGCAAAACGGTTATACATTCAAATCACGCTTTCTCAAGTTTAGCATAAAGTCCCAAAAGATTTTTTGTTCCCACGCTTTCAAAAGCAATTTCGTAGTGAACATCGTTTCCGACGGGACTTGCGGAAATTATAATACCTCTTCCGAACTTCTTGTGCATTACACTATCGCCTGCTTTGAATGTTTCACGACTAGCGGTTGGTTTAGGCGTGGGTGCACTATATGAAGTAA
Source organism: Clostridia bacterium (assembly GCA_045660765.1). Lineage (GTDB taxonomy): Bacteria > Bacillota > Clostridia > UMGS1883 > UMGS1883 > UMGS1883. The sequence goes on along the minus strand of JAZREK010000090.1, from coordinate 1,567 downwards.
GTGAACTCTTGGGGATTTCGTAAGGATTGAATGTGGATGTTTTGGACATCCAGCTTTCTTCAACACGTGGAGTGTTATCGGTAACATCAAGTAGTTCAAAGGGGATTTCGTCAAGGAATCTTGACGGTTTATATCCCGATGTTTTTCCGTAAAGCATACGGCTTTTCGCACAGGTAATATGTAAAATTTCCTGCGCACGTGTTATTGCAACATAGCAGATACGGCGCTCTTCCTCAAGCTCTTCCTGATTCATCATACTCATCATTGACGGGAAAATACCATCGTCAAATCCGCAGATGAAAACTATCGGGAATTCAAGACCCTTTGCAGAGTGCATTGTCATAAATACTGCCGCCTGAAGCTCCTCATCATAATTATCAATATCGCTGATAAGAGCGAGGTTGTCCATATAATCTTCAAACGAAGCGTTTTCGTTTGCTTCTTCGTAGTTTGCGGCACCGTTTATAAGTTCGTTTACGTTTTCGTCACGTTCCTGCGCCTTTTCATCGGTTTCAAGGAATGCACGATAACCTGTTTTTTCGTAAACCTCGCTTACAAGGTCGCTGATTTTGTTATCCTTTGCAAAGTCGCAAAGGTTCATTATAATATCGTAAAAATCCGAAACATTCTGTCCGAGTCCGTCTTTATAAGTTCCGATTGTTTTAAGAAGACTTGCTCCTTCCCTTTCAGCCGCTGCGGCGATTTTATCAAGAGTCACCTTGCCGATTTTACGTGAGGGTGTGTTTATAATTCTCTTAAGAGAAATATCGTCGTCGGGATTTTTTATAAGACGAAGATATGCAATCATATCACGGATTTCCTTGCGGTCATAGAAACGTAGTCCCGAAAGAACACGATACGGAATTGCCTTACGCATAAAAACTTCTTCAAGAGTACGCGAAGACGCATTCGCACGGTAAAGTACCGCCATATCATTATAGCTGTAACCGTCACGCGAAAGAGCACTCATAGTGTTTGCTATATATGATGCCTCGTCGTGTTCGTTCTGCGCCTTGTAAACAGATATGTTTTTGCCCTTTCCCTTATCGGTCCAAAGCTTTTTACCTTTTCGTCCGAAGTTATTCTTTATAACGTTGTTTGCCGCATCAAGAATATTCTGTGTTGAACGGTAGTTCTGTTCAAGGCGGATTGTTTTACATTCTGGAAATGCCTTTTCAAAATCAAGTATATTTGTGATATCTGCACCGCGGAATTTATAGATACTCTGGTCGTCATCACCAACTACACAGAGGTTTCTGTGCTCACCCGCAAGCAGAATTATAAGCTCATTCTGTGCCTTGTTGGTATCCTGATACTCGTCAACAAGGATGTATCTGAATTTATTACGATAAAATTCAAGTACGTCTTCATTTTCCTGAAAAAGCTTTACTGTCAGCATTATAAGGTCGTCAAAATCAAGGTCGTCTGACGTTTTAAGTTTTTTCTGATAAAGAGTGTAAAGGCGTGCAAGTTCCTTTTTGCGAAAATCAGTTCCGTATTCTTCGGTGTATTCGGAAGGTGTTAAGAGGTTATCCTTTGCAAAAGAAATTTCACTCATAACACTTCT
>JAZREK010000089.1:0-3162 GCA_045660765.1 Clostridia bacterium | reverse complement strand
CTTCATAAAAACACCTCCTTTGCTATCTCTAGACACAATTCGACTCGTGTCAAGACTGTATAATCCAGATGACAGTAGTTTTTGTTTATCTGACTACTGATGAATGACTATAGATGTAAAATTCTTCCTGACTTGGCATCCATTTCTTTTCTTTAGGGAGGAAGGTTTTATCATACTCCTCTACTGCGGTGGTGTCCTCACAGCAGTCGGCGGCGGTACTTGGAATATACATCCACTTTCTGCCATCAAGTGCATTTGGTTGGAGTTCACAGACAAGAAGTGCAGTTGGAAAGTTTCCATCAACGATAAAACTTACGTTTTTCTTTTTACAACTTACAAAACCTCGACTGACATAGTTACCGGGGTTCCCAAAATTGATGTTGACATCATATCCCATTTTTCTTGCAACATCAAAAGAATGTTCAATAAGCATCTTGCCAAGTTTTTGTCTTTGATATTCGGGTACAACGCAAAGCGGTCCGAAGGAAAGAATCTCTTTTCTTTCACCATTTTCGTCTTCAAGCCATGCCTTAGTGTACATAATGTTCCCGATAATCTTACCATCCTCTTCAAGAACAAAGGCAAGTTCTGGGATGAAATCAGGGTGATTTCGCATCTTGTGCACATAATAATGCTCGTCAGCCCCCGGCTTGTAAACATTCCAGAACGCTTCACGGGTAAGTTCTTCTACTGCCCGGTAATCTTCTTCTTTTTCTAATCGTATAGTAAAATTTTTCATTTTAAAATTCCTTTCAACAATATTCAACAATCTTCATACGCTTGTGTCAAGTCAGAAATAAAAATTTCATTCTTTCTCAAACCTATACTTCTGCTCTACATCGGGATATTTTTCGTGGTCTACCTCTTCTAGGAACATATCAAGAGGTCTTATCCACAGTGATTCATCCCCGTACATCTACCTGTAAACGACATAGGTTTCGCCTGTTTCGGAATGTTTTGCAATATCCTCTATACTTATAATATGTGTAATTTATTTTATCACAAATAATTATTATTTTCAATGTTTAACAAAAAAGCGTTGGACTTTTGTCCAACGCTTTTAATTTTAGTGCTTATCGCGAGCGATATAGTGTGTATGAAGAAGGTCATGCGCCTTGTGGCTACCGGGTTCGCCAAGGAATTCTTCATAAATTGTCTTGATATAGGGATTTTCGTGGCTCTTACGGATGGGAAGGTTCTTATCTTCTGCGTAGAGAGCTTTTGCTCTTTCAGCGCGGATATCCTTATCCATTCTGTCTTTTGCACAAACGATAGGCTGACCGCCACCGTTTACACAACCGCCGGGACAAGCCATGATTTCGATGAAGTCAACTTCTACTTCACCGCTCTTAACCTTGTTAAGAAGTTCACGGGCGTTACCAAGACCGTGTGCAACTGCTGCACGGATTGTCTTGCCACCTGCTTCTACAGAAGCAATCTTGATACCTTCAAGGCCACGAACAACATCGTATTCAACTTCGCTGTGGCTTGTGCCATCGAGGATGTCTGCAACTGTTCTGATTGCAGCTTCCATAACACCGCCTGTTGCGCCGAAGATTACGCCTGCGCCTGTTGCATCTTCGCCGAAGGGATCGTCAAACTTCTCGTCAGGAAGAAGTGTAAATCTGATACCTGCCTGCTTGATCATCTTTGCAAGTTCGCGTGTTGTAAGAACCTTATCAACGTCCAAAAGTCCGTTTACAGAAAGTTCTTCGCGCTGTGCTTCGAATTTCTTTGCAGTACAGGGCATGATTGATACTACATAAATATCCTTGGGTTCGATGCCTGCCTTTTCAGCATAGTATGACTTGATAACTGCACCGTACATCTCGTGAGGAGATTTACATGATGAAAGGTTTTCAAGCATTTCGGGGAAGTTGTGTTCACAGAACTTGATCCAACCGGGTGAGCAAGATGTAATCATAGGAAGCTTGCCACCATTCTGGATTCTCTGAAGAAGTTCTGTACCTTCTTCCATAATTGTAAGGTCTGCCGCAAAATCTGTATCAAACACCTTGTCAAAACCAAGTCTGCGGAGAGCCGCTGCCATTTTACCTGTGCAGGGAGTGCCCATTTCCATACCAAACTCTTCGCCAAGCGCTGCTCTTACTGCAGGAGCAGTCTGAACAACAACGTGCTTGTCAGGGTTAGCAAGTGCTGCCCAAACATCGTCTGTTGCATCCTTTTCACGGAGTGCGCCTACGGGACAAACTGCAATACACTGACCGCAGTTTACACAGCTTACTTCGCCGAGGCTCTTATCAAATGCACAAGCTACATTTGTCTTGAAGCCTCTTTCCATAGTGTCAATTGCACCAACTGTCTGAATATTCTTACACATATTCACACATCTGCGGCAAAGGATACATTTATTGTTATCTCTCACGATTGAGGGTGAAAGATCGTCGATTTCGTACTCGTTTCTTACGCCTTCGTAATGAATTTCAGTTACGCCAAGTTCGTCAGCAAGTGCCTGAAGTTCACAGTTACGGTTTCTTTCACAAGTAAGACACTTTCTGTCGTGGTTTGAAAGAATAAGCTCAAGTGTAACCTTTCTTGCATTTCTTACTGCAGGAGTATTTGTATAAACTTCAAGACCTTCAGCTACGGGATATACGCAGGCTGCCTGAAGAGCTCTGCCACCCTTGATTTCAACAAGACACATTCTGCAAGAACCTGTCTGGCTAACATCTTTGAGGTAGCAAAGTGTAGGAATATCAATACCTGCTGTGCGTGCAGCTTCTAATACTGTACTGCCGGCAGGAACGCTGATTTCCTGACCGTTGATTTTTAAATTAACCATTTCCATTTATCTGCACCCCTCTCTTACTTCTTAACGATTGCGCCGAACTTACATGTTTCCACACAAGCACCGCACTTAATACACTTACTCTGGTCAATTGTGAAGGGACTTCTGATTTCACCTGTGATAGCGCCAACGGGACACTTTCTTGCACAAGCGGAGCAGCCCTTACACTTGTCAGCTACGATTGAATAGCTTGTGAGTTCCTTACATACGCCTGCGGGACATTTCTTGTCCACAACGTGTGCAACGTACTCGTCACGGAAGTAACGAAGTGTTGAAAGTACAGGGTTGGGAGCTGTCTGTCCAAGACCGCAAAGTGATGCACTCTTAATGCTGTTGCAAAGGAGTTCAAGACG
>JAZREK010000088.1:0-44783 GCA_045660765.1 Clostridia bacterium | reverse complement strand
CGAAGCATCCGAAAAATAGTAAGTTTGGATGTAGAACAAGGCAAAAACGCGAAGTTATCCTGACGGATTACAAGCATTTTTAACGCAGTTATACGCCAAAATCACTATTTTTGGACAAATAATCCCTATAACCAACCCGCTATTCGAGTGGGGTTTTATTAACTTATTTAACCTTCTTTAAGGTCTTTTATATTTCTATCTGTCTCAATCGGTTTTTCAATGTAATCAAAAAGCTCATTGAGGTCATCGGTCATTTTATATAGTTCAAGACATCCTTCTTTCACAAAATTCTTTTTGATTGCGTTCTCCATAACCGCCTGAAGGTCGTCATAATATCCTTTTATATTATAAATTGCAATAGGCTTATTATGTCTGCAAAGCTGCTTTGAAGTAAGTATTTCATAGTACTCTTCGAATGTTCCAATTCCACCGGGTGTAATTATAAATGCATCGGCGTTGTCTTCCATGATCTGCTTTCTTTCACGCATAGTATCAGGTTCAATAAGCTTATCGCAATCAAGGTACAAAAGTTCAACAGAGTCCTCGCGGAAAAATTTAGGTATTACGCCAATGATGTAACCGCCCTCTGATTTAACACCGCGCGCCGCTGCACCCATAAGGCCATTTCCACCGCCGCCGAAAGTAAGGCTGTGTCCGCGTTGCGCCATCATTTTGCCCAATACTTCAACTTTTTCAATATATTCCTTATCAATAGTAGGAGATGCTGCTCCAAACACACAAATTCTCATAATTATCCCCTTTCTGTTTACTAAAATTACGGATGTGACAATTATAACATATTATTAACATCAAATCAATATTAGCACCTATATATTCAAAATATTTTCATAATAGTCAAAAATCACAAAAGTTATTTGCAATTTTTCAAAGTACATGCTATAATTTTAGAGTATTTGGACGCTACGGATTGCGTCTTAAAAAAAATTCGGAGGGGAAAAAATGAAAAAATTTTTAGAGTTCTTTAAGTTGAAAGAACACGGCACCAATGTTCGTACCGAAATCATTGCCGGTATTACAACATTTCTTGCGATGGCATACATCCTTGCCGTTAACCCAAGTTACCTTGAGGTTGCAGGAATCCCCAAGGGAGCTGCATTTTCAGCAACTGCTATTTCTGCAGGTATTGCAACACTTTGTATGGCATTCTTTGCAAACTACCCTGTTGCACTCGCATCGGGTATGGGACTAAACGCATTCTTCGCATTTACTGTATGCGGAGCTATGGGTTATTCCTATCAGGTTGCTTTGACTGCTATTCTCGTTGAAGGTATAATCTTCATACTTCTTTCAATTTTTAAGTTCCGAGAAGCACTTGTAAACAAGATTCCCGCTAATCTCAAGTTCGGAATTACAGCAGGTATTGGTCTTTTTATCACAATTATTGCTCTTATAAACGCAAAAATCGTTGTTGCAGATAATGCTACAACTGTAGCGCTTGGCGATCTTGCTTCTCCGGGAGTTGTTCTCGCTATCGTGGGACTTCTTATCATAGCTGTTCTTCATCACTACAAAGTTCCCGGCGATATTCTTCTCGGAATCATCATTACATGGGGGCTTGGTATTGTCGCAGAACTTATTGGTTGGTATGTTCCTGATATTGAGGCGGGCGTTTATTCTGTAATTCCTACATTTTCATTGGATGCATTCCAGAAACCGCTCTTCTTTGAATTTGATTTCGGATTTATAGCAAAGAATCTTCCAGCTTTCCTTCTTGTTGTATTCACATTCCTTTACACAGATATTTTTGATACTGTTGGTACACTTATCGGTGTTGCAGAAAAAGGAGACCTTCTTGATCAGGAAGGCAAGCTTCCCAAAGCCGGAGGTGCTCTTATGGCGGATGCTGTTGGTACTGTTGTAGGCGCATGTCTCGGTACATCTACTGTTACAAGTTATGTTGAATCAAGTGCAGGCGTTGCCGCAGGTGGCAGAACAGGCCTTGCTTCTGTAGTTACAGGAATTCTTTTCTTCGCATCACTTGTTCTTGCTCCCATATTTACAGCTATTCCCGGATTTGCAACAACACCTGCTATGCTTTATGTTGGTCTTCTTATGCTTTCTTCCATTAAGAAAGTTGATTTCAACGGAGACATCGCAGATGCAATTGGTGCTTTCCTTGCGATTATCATGATGCCTTTTACTTATTCAATTGCCAATGGTATTATGTTCGCTATGCTTTCTTGGGTTATTCTCAAAATCCTTATCGGCAAAATAAGAGATATCAGCGGTGTTATGTGGATTTCTGTTGCTTTGTTTGCAATTTATATTGTGCTCAAAGTTAAAGGTCTTGCATAATTATTATTTGTAAAATATTTCACAAAAAAATGCGTAATACAAGTTGTATTACGCATTTTTGTTTTATTTTTTACGACTTCTTATAGGAACAATTTTTACGGGATTCTCCTGAGAGAAATCTGCAACAACCTTTACGATTGCAGGACAACCGATAAGTCGGAGTGTTATTTCAAGTTCTTTTCTTGAAAGCCAAGCCGCTGTTGCCACGGTGTTATAATTATCTTCTCTTTCAAGAGATGCAAAGCGTGTTCCCTGCGGTTTAGCAAAAACAGGTTTTGAGAAGCCTGCTGTAAATTCAAAATTCTTGATATCAGAAATGAAGGTAACGTGTACTTCATCTTCGTCAAAATCAAGTTTTACTGCTTTGTATATATTTGTTTCTTCAACTTCATATGTGTTTCCACTAATGACTTTTGCAAGAGGTGACATTTCAGAAAACTTATAAGTAAGGCGAAGATTTTTTATAACATCTTCCATCTTTTCAAAGTTTTCTTTATCTTCAGGAAGTGCTTCGTCCTTCATATTGAACATAATGTTATCGTAGAAAGATTCAAGGATATATCCGAGTTTGTCGTTATCATAACCTGAATTGATAACAAATATTGCATCATAGTCAGGCATTATTACGCACATCTGTCCATGCGCACCACAAAGACGTGTTGTGTTATATCTGCCTTTCCAGAACTGATAGCAGTAGCCTTCCTTCCAGTCAAGACCTGTAGAAACGTGCTCTGTTCCGATATGCTTCTGTGTAGCAAGTTTTACCCAGCTTTCGGGAACAATCTGCTTGTCTCCCCACTTTCCACCGTTGAGATAAACGTGTCCTACCTTTGCAAGGTCACGCATTCTCATACGCATACCACTGTAACCGATAGCATTACCGATGCTGTCTGTGGGATAATAAGGCTTTTCAATTTCAAGCGGATCGAAAAGTCTGGGCATAAGATATTCCACAACATTTTCACCTGTAATTTTTCTTACAAGTGCTGCAAGCATATATGTTCCGAATGCGTCATAACGGAATTTTTCGCCACATTCAAGTTCTTTTACGCGGTAGAAAAAGTCATAAAGCATTGCATCTGAAAGGTCATTACGTTTCTGTGCTTCGTGCACCGCTCCACCTTTCTGTCCGAAAGACATAGAAAGAAGATCATGAACCTTTATCTTAAGGTTTTCCTTATTGATGTCATCCGTAATCAGTTCGGGGAAATATGTATGCACATAGTCTTCGGTTTTGATTTTTCCTTCTTCAACAAGGAAACCTATGGCAATACTTGCAAAAGATTTGCTGACAGAAAAAAGCGTATGTTCAACTTCGCTGTCATAGGGAGCAAAATAACCCTCTGCCACTAATTTACCGTGTCTTACAAGCATAAACGAATGAGTTTCCTGGTCATCCATTCCTTTACACATAGCTTCGACAAATCCTACAATATTTTTTGAACTTATACCGCAAGATTCGGGTGTTGCTTTTTCAAAAAACTTCATTTTTCTACTCCTTAAACTGTCTTTGTTCTCAATTCATCAATACATTCTTCACAAACATTTTTTTCGTGATAAATAAAAATATTCTTTCCGCTTCCGCAAAAGATACATGACGGGTTATATTTTTTAAGTATTATCTTATCGCCTTCAACATAAATTTCAAGAGGGTCACGCAGTTCGATATCAAGAGTTCTTCGAAGTTCAATCGGAAGAACTATTCTGCCGAGCTCGTCAACTTTTCTTACTATACCTGTAGTTTTCATAAACTTTCTCCTTCCATTTTATTACATTTACACTATACCAAAAATTGGATATAAGGTCAATATTTTTTATATTAACATTTTGTAAATTGTGACATATTTTTTCGCTTTATTCAAATTTGTACTGTTGCAATTTTTCTTTAAATATGATAAAATTGTATCTGTATAAGTTTACTAATCAGGAGTGATGTTTTATGTTTAACAAAGATAAGATTAAAGGCTTTATCTCCGGCGTTTGTGTAGCTCTTGTTTTAAGTTCAGGAGCTGTTTTCGCCGATACTATTACAAAGACTGTAAATGCCGTTTATAACAACATAAAAATTGTTATTGACGGTAAGCAAATTACACCAAAAGATGCTAACGGAAATACTGTTGAACCGTTTATAATCGACGGAACAACCTACCTTCCCGTAAGAGCTGTTTCAGAAGCACTCGGCAAAGAAGTGGATTGGGACGGAACAAGTAACACTGTATACATCGGTAAAAAGCCCGAAAGAGAATTTTTTGAGCTTGAAATGAGCACATTAGAGCCCTACAAGGACAAGGCTCTCCTTTCTATTGAAGGCACTTCCTTAAACGGCGGTTTAATAAATTTCTATGTAGCTCAGGATGGTAACGAAAATTACTTGCGTTATTATGCAGACAACTTCTCTCCTGTCTTAAATCTTCAGACACTTACCATGAATGGTGTTCCGATGGCAAAAGTTATCGTGGATAATGCCGTAAATGACTTAAAGCTCATCTACGCAGGATGTGCAGAGGCTGAAAAATCAGGTTATGCCAGCAAGGCCGAAGTTATAAAAGAAGTTGATTCTCTTTTCGCTGATTTTATGCTTGGTTTTAAAGATGATGCGGATTTCAATTCCTTCTGCGAAGAATTCGGTACACTTCCCGAAGATATCAAATCATTTGCAAAAAAATCATTCCTTGCTGACAGCTATATAAATAGCATCTACGAGGAAAATCTCAACAAAGAAATCAGCACAGAAGAATTGGAAAAAGAAATCCGTTCTTCATATATCACTGCAAAACATATCCTTGTAGAGGATGAAGCACTTGCAAAAGAAATTATTAAAAAAATTGAAAACGGTGAAGATTTTGATACCCTCATGAAGAATTATAATATTGACCCCGGTGCTACTTCGGAGGGATATACTTTTACAAAAGGCCAAATGGTAGAGTCATTTGAAGAAGCTTCATTTGCACTTACTGAAAACACCTACACAAAGACTCCCGTTAAATCAGCTTACGGCTACCATATAATTTATCGTCTTCCTTTTAATGAAAGGTATCTTAAAACCGCAATATCAGAATATAAGGTTGCCGTTGCACAGAATGCAACCACTGAATTTATCGAAAAACTCAGAAACAATGCTTCAGTGACATTTTCACCGGAGTTTGAAACTTATGTTACCACTATAAAGTAAGGATAATCTATCATGGCAATAAAAAAATCAATTCTCCCAATAATACCCGTCCGCGGATTTGTTATATTCCCAAAAACGGTGTTTCATTTCGATGTAGCGCGTGATAAAAGTAAAAATGCCGTTATGAAGGCAATATCTTTAGACGGACTTATATTTCTTGCGGCACAGAAGAATGATATTATTGAAAATCCTACCGAAAGCGATGTGAATACTTTCGGTGTTATAGCAAAAATAAAGCAAGTTTTAAAGCTTCCTGACGGATGTGTAAGAATTCTTGTTGAAGGTCTTTCAAGAGGCAAGCTTAATGGTTCATTTATTAAAGAAGAACTCTACGAAGGCGAAGTAACTTATAAAAACTCGTCGGACAAGAATCTTTCCGTTGAGGAGTATTCCGCGTTTTTAAATCAGATTCACTATCTTATAAATGACTACATTGAGCTTAATCCGAAGCTTAAATCCGAATCATTTTTGAAAGAGCTTCCCGAAACTGATCCGGATGCGCTTTCCGACACACTTGCTTTCAATCTTCTTCGTGATAATCTCGACAAGCAAGGACTTCTAGAAATCACAAATGTCAAAAAAAGACTTCTCAAGCTTATTGACGTGATGACAAAAGAAGTTAAAATACTCGATGTAGAAAACATCATCGCTGCAAAAGTAAAACAGCAGATGGATGACCATAATCAGGAATATTATCTTCGCGAACAGCTTAAGGCAATCCGCGAGGAGCTTGGTGATGATACAGAGGATGAAATCGCAGAAATCCGTGCTAAAATAGAAAGCACTCCTATGCCTGAAGAAGTTTACGAAAAAGCTCTTCGCGAACTTCGCATTTTAAGCAAGTTATCACCTTCTTCTCCCGAGAGTAATATTTCAAGAAACTACATCGACCTTGTGTGCTCTCTTCCCTGGGAAACATTCACAGAAGAAAACACAAGTCTTGAAAGCGCCAAAAACGTTCTTGAACGAGATCATTTTGGCATGGACAAAGTAAAAACAAGAATTCTTGAACAGCTTGCAGTGATAAATCGTACCGGTTCACCTGCAGGAAGTATTCTTTGTCTGCTCGGTGCGCCGGGTGTCGGTAAAACATCTGTAGCGAAATCTATTGCAGAAGCAACAGGCAGAAACTACGCAAGAATAAGTCTTGGTGGTATGAAAGACGAATCAGAACTTCGCGGTCATCGTAAAACCTATGTTGGTGCGATGCCGGGAAGAATTGTTAATGCACTCAAACAGGCGAAATCTTCCAACCCCCTTATTCTTCTTGATGAAATTGATAAAGTCGGTGCAGATTATAAAGGAGACCCCTCCTCTGCCCTTCTTGAAATTCTCGACAGTGAGCAGAATGTTTCTTTCAGAGATAATTATCTCGAGGTAGGTCTTGATTTATCAAAAGTGCTTTTTATAGCTACGGCTAATGATTTATCAACCATTCCTACTCCCCTCCACGACAGACTTGAAATAATTGAACTTTCAAGTTACACTGCCGAGGAAAAATTCAACATTGCAAAAAATCATCTTATTCCCAAGCAGTATAAGAAGCATTCAATTGAAAAGAAGCATCTTAAGATTTCCGATGGAGCAATAAAAGAAATCATTTCATCCTACACTCGTGAAGGCGGGGTAAGAAAGCTTGAAAGAGAGATTGCGACACTTTGCAGAAAATGTGTTGTAGCTCTTTCCGAAGGAAAAAAATCACTTTCAATAACAGAGAAAAATATTTCAGAGTATTTAGGTGCAAAAAAATATTTTGATGACGAAATATCAAAAAGCGCATTGGTTGGTGTGGCTAATGGTCTTGCGTGGACGCAGGTCGGCGGAGAAATGCTTCAGTGTGAAGCTGCTGTCCTTGACGGAACCGGCAAGGTGCAAATAACCGGTAAGCTTGGTGATGTTATGAAAGAGTCGGTAGAAGCTGCTGTTTCTTTCGTAAGATCAATCGCTACAGACCTTAAGATTGATACAGACTTTTATAAGAAAAAGGATATACATATCCACTTCCCTGAAGGAGCCGTTCCCAAAGATGGCCCCAGCGCAGGTATTACTGTTGCAACAGCGCTTGCAAGCGCACTCTCCTCTTCTCCCGTAAGAAGCGACATTGCGATGACAGGCGAAATTTCCCTCCGTGGAAGAGTTCTTGCAATAGGTGGATTGAAAGAAAAGTCTCTTGCTGCATATAGGGTTGGAATACGTAATATTATTATTCCAAAAGATAATATCAAGGATCTGGAAGAAATTCCGCAAGATATCAAAAACGAGATTACTTTCTATCCTGTATCACACGCGAGCGAGGTTTTAAGACTTGCACTTATGTCTGATAAAAAAGCACAAGAAAAACAATCTGCCCCGATAGCTAAAGAAAGGACAAACAAACATGAATATACACAATGTTAACCTGACTATTTCTGCAGTATCTCCGAAGCAGTATCCTGACACTATTTTCCCCGATATTGCTTTTGCAGGTCGCAGTAACGTCGGCAAAAGTTCTTTTATAAACAAAATGCTCAACCGTAAAAGCCTTGCTCGAACAAGTTCTAAACCGGGTAAAACAGCTACAATAAATTTTTATAACATTGACAACACTCTTAATTTTGTAGACCTTCCCGGATACGGCTATGCAAAGGTAAGTAAAGAAGAAAAGAAAAAATGGGGCAATATGATTGAAACTTACCTCGACACACGAGAAACGCTTGCTTGCACAGTGCTTCTTGTGGATGCGCGTCATAAGCCTACCAATGATGACATCGTAATGCTTAACTACATTCGTCAGAGACATGGTATAGCATTCGTTGTTGCAACAAAGTGTGATAAAATTGCAAAAACAAAGCTTAATGACCATCTCGACGACATTTACTATACCCTGGAACTTGAAGACGATGATATTTTAATGCCTTTTAGTGCAGAAACAGGTATGGGAAGCGAAGATATTTGGGAAGCTATATATGAGCTTTGCGAAATCGAAACAGAAAATTAATTAAAATAGCGGTTTTGTTTTAAAATCGCAAAAATTTTATAAATGAGGTGTTTTTATGAAATTCAAAGGAACAAAGACTGAACAGAACCTCCTTGCTGCTTTTGCAGGAGAATCACAGGCAAGAAACAAGTATTCTTATTTTGCATCTGTTGCAAAAAAAGAAGGTTATCAGCAGATAGCTGCAATTTTTGAGCAGACTGCAAATAATGAAAAAGAACATGCTACACTTTGGTTCAAGCATCTTGAACTTCTCGGCAATACTGCAGAAAACCTTAAGGCAGCTGCTGAAGGTGAAAATTACGAATGGACAGATATGTACAAGTCTTTTGCAGAAGACGCTGAAGCAGAAGGTTTTATCGAACTTGCAGCGCAGTTCCGTGCAGTAGCTGCTATCGAAAAGACTCACGAAGAACGTTACCGCGCACTTCTCAATAACGTAGAAATGAAAAAGGTATTCGAAAAAGCAGAAGAAGAAATCTGGGAATGCAGAAACTGCGGTCACCTTGTAATGGGTAAAAAAGCTCCTGAAGTTTGCCCCGTATGTAATCATCCTCAGAGCTATTTCGAAGTTAGAAAAGAAAACTACTAATAATAAAAACAAAAAATCCGATTGGGTTAACCCAATCTGATTTTTTTAATTTTCATAAATGCTATTCATTAGCTCTTGTGTTCTCTTTTTGCGTGCCTCTCGCCTTTTTCTGCGCAATATTCTTCTACGTCTGCGTTCTGCCATAATAAGAACAAATATAACAAGACCTATTGTTATAAAGAGCCACGGAGATGTTACAAAAGCAATCATTTTATTCACGATAAATGTTATCGGGTCTAATTTGTAGCTTTTCTTCGCAACAAGATTTACAGTTCCTATTGAATCTCCATTCACAAAATACTCGCGCGTGCCTATAATCGCATTTTCTTTTATCGGTGCACTTATTTTTTTCGGAACAGTATCCTTATATGTAATTTCGGAATTTTTTGTATCCTTCATTTTTATAAAAGATACATCGTTTTGAGTTTTAAGAATAAGCTTTTTCTCTCGCCTTGCATTTTCAAGTGTCGTTTGAGTAACTATAGCATCTTTTTTTACAACGGTTTCTGAATCGTAATTTTCAAAAACATAGTCAAACATGTTTTTGCAATCCTGAAAGCTTAGTGCTACATTATCAACCGTATCGGCTTCAAAAACAAGCGCCAAAAGCGATATTGAGCCTTTCTGCGCAGAAGCAGCAATACAGCTTTTCGCCTCGATGCTGTAACCGGTTTTTATTCCTGTTGAATACTTATAATAATAATCATTTCTAACCAAATCACTCACAAAATGATTTCTGTTTGTGATTTTCCTTGCCGTGTGACATTTTTCAGTAGCAGGAATACTGTAAGACTTTGTCTTAACGATTTCAGCAAAAGTCTCATTCTTCATTGCTTCACGTACAAGTATAGCCATATCTTCGGGTGTTGTGTAATTTCTTTCATCATGCTCACCTGTCGGATTGGCAAAACATGTATTCTTCATGCCAAGCTCTTTTGCACGCTCATTCATAAGCGCTACAAAATCATCTATGCTACCGGATGTCTTTTCAGCAAGTAGATTTGACGCATCTGATGCGGACAAAAGCAACATTCCGTAGAGCAGTTGCCTTACTGACAGCCTTTCGCCCTTTATTATGCCCATTTTACTATCACCTGCAGCGACATTGGAAAGAGCCGTATCACTTGCAGGAACAAGTTCCTCAAGATTACAGTTTTCAAGAACCAACAGCGCTGTCATTATATTCGTAAGTCCCGCAGGATAAACCTTTTCATCGGAATTTTTTTTATAAAGTACAGTGCCTGTTTTTAAATCAAGAAGAATAACATGTGGAGAACTTGCTGTGAGCTTTGTAATTTTTTCTTCAGTATTAACTTGATCAACGTCTTGTTCCGGTGCAGCAAATGCACTGAAATAAGAAAGAAGAAGTACAATCGTTAAGATGTACACTATTATCCTTTTTTTCATCGAACTATTTATCCTTTTTTAAACTCTTTGCAGCCTCTATGAAAGCTTCATCTTCTGCAATATTTTCAATATCAACTTTCGGAGCGGAGACCTTAATATCAGGAACGATTCCCTTATTTATCCATCTTCCGTCCGAAGTATAATTTTTGTAAGTGGTGAGCTTAATTGCCCCTTCCGAAGGAATAATTGGATTTATAGGAATCACTGACTGCGTAACGCCTTTTCCGAATGTTTTCTCGCCGACTATTATTCCTCTTTTACTTGCCTTTATAGCTCCGGCAAAAACTTCCGAAGCACTTGCTGAAGAGCCATTTACAATTACAGCAAGCGGAATATCTGTACTTCCTTTTTTTGCTTTGTAGTCACTTCTTTTTCCCTCTTTATCAAGGGTATACATAACTACTTCATCATCCAAAAAGATGTCGCACATATTAATCGCGCTGTTAAGCTCTCCGCCGGGATTATCACGAAGGTCTATTACTACACCTTTTACTGATTTGTCAAGTTTTTCAATAATACCACTGAATTCTTCATAAGAAGCTTCTGTGAATCCGGTGTATTTTATATAGCATATATCATCTATTATCTTTGAGTTGACTTTATACATATTGACATTTTCGCGTTTAAGATGAAGTGTTACTTCTTCCTCGCCGCGTATGAGAACCATCTCAATATCCTTTTCAAGAGGATCTTCTACGTCTACCCCTTTAAGATACATCACCGCATCATCAATGTCGTCATCTGTATATTCTTTTCCGTCAATGGTTTTTATAAAGTCACCGCTTTTGATTCCTGCCTTCTCCGCCGGAGAACCATCAATAGCCGCTATGATTTCAATACGCTTCTTTTCGGAATTGGCGAAAACTTCTGCACCAACCCCATAATAATGACCGTCTATAAGCGTCATCAAGTCATCTAAACTTTCTTCGTTATAATATGCCGCATAATCGTCTCCGATAGAGTCAAGTAATGCGGTTATCGCTTTTTCTTCAATTTCTTCGCGTTTGTAGTCACCTACATACGAATCTTCTATTAAGCGAGCTACTTTCAAAAACTTCTTGTAAGGAAAATCCATACTGTTAAGAAGCACAAAAACAACAACAGCAATGAAAGCTAATGTAGAAGCAATCGTTATTAATACTGTTTTAATCGTTTTGCGATCTTTCAATATGTCTTCCTCCTCCCCAGATAAAAATCCTTATTTAGATACTTTTGACAACGGATCAGTTGTTGCACCGTTCACACGAACCTCATAATGAAGATGAGGACCTGTAGAAACACCTGTAGAACCTACTTTTGCAATAACCTGTCCTTTCTTGACAGAATCACCTTTTGATACAAGTAAGGTACTGCAGTGTCCGTAAAGAGTAGTTAATCCGCTACCGTGGTTTATAATTATACACTTTCCGTAACCGCCGTTTGTTGTAGCTAACGTTACAACACCGTCCGCACTTGCTACGATATTAAGTCCGTATCCTGCACCGATATCAATACCGGAGTGGAATTTCTTTGTTTTGTATACCGGATGTATTCTGTATCCGTACTGACTTGTTATTCTTGTAACACCGGGAACCGGCCAAAGGAGCGCACCGCCTGTATAATCGACGGGATTTCCGCCATATGAAAGAGCGTCCTGATTTTCTTTTATCAAAGCTTCTTCCGCTGCTTCTGCAGCTTCATAGATTGCTTTGTATTTCTCAACATCTTTTTCTGCATCTTCGAGAAGAGCTCGCTTCTCTTCAAGAATCTGGTTAAGTGCAGCTCTCTTCGCTTCAAGATTTACCATATTTTCTTCTTGACGAGCGAGTATTTCTTCAAATTCCTTTTTTGTTTCTTCAATCTTCTTTTTTGCTTCATCAAGCTGTGTGAGAATATCTCTATCATACTGTACAATCTGAGATATCATATCGAGCTTAGTGAGGAAATCACCAAAATCAGCTGCTGAAAAAAGAATTTCAAGATACTTTATTTCACTGCTCTCATACATTACTCTTGCACGGTTGAAAAAAAGCTCCTCATGGTCTTTGTAATCTGCTTCCGCCTGTGCAAGTTCCTGCTCTTTAAGAGCAATATCATTCTTCGACTGCTCTATCTGCAACTCAAGAGTTTCTATTTCAGATTCGAGACTGGTGATCTGGCTATCGATTGAATTAAATTCAGCAAGAATATCATCTTTACGCTTTTTAGCATCTTCCAGATCCTGTTCTGCCTGTTCAGTCTTTTCCTTAGCTTCTTCAACAGCCTTATCCTTCTGTGTCGCAGCCAAGGCCGGACCAACAACAGAAATTATAAATACCACAGCTACAACGACAGCGCAAATAGCTGCAACTATTCTTTTAGTTTTTTCTTTGTTTTTTTTCTTTTTACTCA
Source organism: Clostridia bacterium (assembly GCA_045660765.1). Classification (GTDB taxonomy): domain Bacteria; phylum Bacillota; class Clostridia; order UMGS1883; family UMGS1883; genus UMGS1883. The sequence goes on along the minus strand of JAZREK010000088.1, from coordinate 31,952 downwards.
TGGAATAATACTCCTTAAGCATACGGTGTACAACACCATTACGCATTAAATTTGTAAAACATGTAATTTACGTAGTTTTTATGTACTCACACCTTAAGATGGCGTTTAAGTGACAATGAGCTTCCGAGCGCTCCCATCAAAACGCCAAAGAGCACCATACTTATCGCCAGAGTGATTATACATTCCTGCAAAGGTACAAATGCAAACAATGTAACAAGCGAAGCGACTGACGAAAGCGCGGCATTATAGCCAAAGACAATTATCGCAAACGAAGCTCCGAAACCGAGCAGACCAATCAAAATCCCCTCTATTATAAACGGCATTCTTATAAAGTGGTCTGTTGCTCCTACAAACTTCATAATCTGAATTTCTGTTCCGCGTGCATATACGCTTAATTTAATTGTGTTCTGAATGATGAATACAGCAATAATCAAGAGAACAAGCATCGCAATAGCACTACCGTTTTTCACTGCGGAAGTAAATTTGATAACTTTGCTTATAATATCCTGTCGATTTTCAACAGTTTCTACGCAGGGTATATTCTTGATCTTCGCTACTGTGCTTTCTGACTCTCTGATATCTTCAAGAGAGATTTTAACGCTACTTCTGAGGAACTGTTTTCCTTCAAGGCCATCCAGAATGTCTGCATTCTTTCCGAAACTCTTTCTGAAATTATCCATAGCTTGTTCAGGAGTTTCCAATTCAGCATTAGCAACATTTTCAATGCTTAAAATCTCATTATAAACCTCTTGTTGCTGCTGACTTGTTGCATCGAAATCAAGACGCGCAATAAGTTCGCACTGAGATTCAATCTGCGCACTGATACTATTTATATTGATGGTGAACAAGAAAAATGCCCCGAAAAGGAATAAGCAACAACTTACTGTGATAAATGATGCAACTGTCATAATGCCATTTCTTACAAATGAGCTTAGTGCACTTTTAAAATAATATTTAAACGCCAAGATTGTACACCCCTTTTTCCTCGTCTCTTACAATACAACCATTTTCAAGCTGTATAACACGCTTTTGCATATCGTTAACAATTTTTTCAGAATGAGTTACCATTACTATGGTAGTTCCCATCTTGTTAATATCCTCAAAAAGTTTCATAACTTCATTAGATGTTTCAACGTCAAGATTTCCTGTAGGTTCATCTGCAATAATAAGTGAAGGACTGTTAACAAGAGCTCTTGCGATACTTACTCTCTGCTGTTCGCCACCGGAAATTTCATTAGGATAATTATTTGCACGATCTTTAAGACCAACTATTTCCAATATTTTGGGAACTTTTCTCTTTATATCCCTTTTCTTTTTGCCGATTATTTCCATTGCAAAAGCAACGTTTTCATATACGGTTTTGTTCGGAAGCAGTCTGAAATCCTGGAAAACTACACCCTGTGCACGTCTTAAATACGGAATTTTAGAACGCTTAAGCGAATTTACAATAATACCGTCTACAATTACATCTCCGCTTGTGGGTTTAATTTCCCCTGTTAAAAGTTTTATTGCAGAACTTTTTCCTGCACCTGTTTTACCTACTAAAAATACAAATTCACCGTTTTCTATTTTAAAAGACACATTATCTAAACCGATAATGTCTTTATCATAAACCACTGTGACGTCTTTAAATATTATCATACTACCACCCTTTCGTCATATACGCATTGGTTTCGACACAAGATATTTTTTAACCATAAGAGCAACTTTAAACACAATTGCATGATCAAAAATTCTAAGGTCAAGCCCTGTTATTTTTCTTACCTTGTCAAGTCTGTAAACCAGTGTATTTCTATGAACATAAAGCTGGCGGGAAGTTTCAGACACATTAAGGTTATTTTCAAAGAACTTCTGGATTGTATAGAGTGTTTCCTGATCAAGGGAATCTATTGAATCTTTCTTGAAAACTTCAGAAAGGAAAAGTTCGCAAAGTGTTGTGGGAAGCTGATAAATAAGACGCGCAATACCAAGATTATCATAATTCATGATGAATTTCTCTCCATCAAAAACCTTTCCAACTTCAAGCGCAATACGAGCTTCCTTGTAGCTTTTTGCGATATCCTTGATGCTTGGAGCAATAGTTCCTATACCAAGGCGTATGTTAACCATCGCTTCACTTGCAACAGTATCTGCAATCTGAGCTGCAATAGCATCAAGTTCTTCTGCTTCTGTGCCCATTTTAACTTCCTTTACAACGGCAATCATATTATTGTCAAGGTCTATGACAAAATCCTTACCGTTATCCGGGAAGATACCGCTGATGATATCGTAGACATCTATTCCGCGTACATCTTCATACTGCAGAGCAAAAACCACACGGTCCACATCAAATGCAAGACGAAGCTCCTTGCTCTTCATGAAAATATCCCCCGGAAGAATACTGTCCGCAAGCATATTTTTTATAAAGTTAGCCTTATCATACTTGTCACTGTGAATCTGTCTCATAGATCCTATGTAAGATGCAAACATTTCAATATGAGTTACCAGAGACTCATCCTCACCATTTATAAAAGCAATATAGTCAACCTTACTTCTTGATGTCACGGCGTAAAATGTGCAACCGAATGCTCTTGTGATTTTAGACTCACTCTCTGTGCACAAATCAAAAATTTCCGGAATATTATCCTCAACAGAAGAAACCTTTCCTGAAGATGTTACTGTTCCGTTACCCTCAATAATACCGGTATGAAGACCGAGTATTTTACTTGTCTGGTCAATTATGTTGTTGAGATATTTGTTTATCAAGCCAAATCCCTCCTATGATAACTATTGACATAAATATACATATATATAATAACACTTTATAACTATTATTTCAACAGTTTTTTGTCATTCTTTACAAATTTGTTACAATTTTTCCTCGTTTTTAAACAGTCAAAAAAAACTTTGTGTCATATTATGATAGTGTAGATAAATTTGGAAAGGATTTTTGATATGCTTGCAACTGTTGCTTCATCCACGTCTGCCAACAGGCTCAGGCGCAAACTTTTGGAATTTGGAGTTACCTCTTCAGTTATTCAGACTCCGCAAGTCCTGACGAAAGACGGATGCGGATACAGTTTGCGTTTTGAAGAAAATGCCAAAATGATAATTGAAAAAACAGCCTTGGAACTCGGGATAAGAATAAGGGCTTTTTATTCCGAACTAACAGAAGAAGGAAAAATAGCTTATATAAGGGTTTAAAGGGGATATTATGATTTATTTAGATAATGCTGCCACTACTTTTCCTAAACCGGAATCCGTCGTTAATGCCGTAAGTGATTTTATGAAAAACTGTGGTGGTAATCCATCCCGCGGCGGTCACTTTCTTTCGGAATTAAGCGGAGAAAAAGTTTTTCTTTGTCGAGAAGAGCTCGCTTCACTTGTAAAAGCAGATTCTCCTGAACAAATAATATTTACAAAAAACACCACAGAAGCTCTTAATCTCGCCATCAAAGGGGTTCTTAAACGTGGTGATGAGGTGATTATTTCCTCTATGGAGCATAACAGTGTTTTGCGAGCGTGTGTTGACCTTGAAAAAGAAGGAGTTACTCTTAAAATCGTCCGAGCCGATAATAATGGTGTTGTAAACCCCGATGATGTTTCTTTCCTGATAAGCAATAAAACAAAACTAATCTGTATTACGCACGTTTCAAACGTTACCGGTAGCGTTAATCCTGTACGCGAAATATATTCCGTCGCAAGAAAAAAAGGTGTTTTATTGCTGGTTGATGCAGCTCAAAGCGGAGGTGTTTTAGATATAGATTCATCCTGTGCCGATATGATTGCATTCGCCGGTCACAAAGGGCTTTACGGTCCGATGGGAACAGGCGCTCTTTATATATGTAAAGGGATAGAGCTTGACACATTGTTAGAAGGCGGAACAGGTAATCTTTCCGAAAGTGCTCTCATGCCTGAAACTCTACCGGAAAGATTCGAGGCAGGTACGCTGAATGCTTGCGGAATAGCAGGCTTATATGAAGGAATTAAGTTCATAAAACAAGAAGGTGTTCGTGATAGAGAAAAAGAACTTGGAGATTTTTTAATCAATCAACTCTCTGCTGTCAAGGGAGCAAAAATTATCGGAAAGCCCTCAGTAGGGGTTGTGAGTCTTCTGATAAAAGATCACGACTGCGTTGATATTGCATCTAAACTTAATCGGGATTATTCAATAGCAACACGAGCAGGACTTCACTGCGCCCCTCTTGCACACAGGAGCATGGGAACGATCACAAGCGGTTTGATACGCTTTTCGACGGGGTTTTTCAATACTGAAGCTGATATTTCTGCAGCTGCGTATGCTCTTGAAAACGTATTAAAAAATTAAAATTATGTTACAAGGTAAAAAAATGCTTTTTTTACCTTGTTTTTTATTGTATAATAATAAATAGGTAATTTTACAATAAAGGTGGTCGAGATTATTGTTAGAAACTTTATTCAGCAACATCCCTGCTTCCCTTTTAACATTTCGCTTTACCGATATTCTGGATATTGCTATTGTTGCTTACTTATTCTATAAGTTATCCACGTTTGTACGCGAAACAAGGGCAGGTACTTTGGTTAAAGGTATTATCCTTTTACTTATTTTCACATGGTTGAGCACATATTTACAGCTTAATACAATAAACTACTTGTTACGTAATCTTACTCAAGTTGCTATTTTCGCCTTCGTTGTAATTTTTCAGCCTGAGCTCAGACGTGCACTTGAAAAGGTCGGCAGAACTAACTTCTCTTCCCTTTTTTCGCAGGAAGATAACAGTAGTGCCGAAAAAATTGCAACAGAAATCGCTTCTGCAGCTGTTGCAATGTCAAACAGACGTATCGGTGCACTTATCGTTTTAGAGAGAAACACCAAGATTGGAGATATTGTCCGCACAGGATGTACTATTGATTCAACTATTTCAGGCGAGCTTCTTATCAATATATTCATTCCAAACACTCCACTCCATGACGGGGCTGTAATTATTCGCGGAAACAGAATCCTCGCCGCAAGATGTATTCTCCCTCTTACTCAGAACGAAACTTTGAGCAGAGAATTCGGCACACGACATCGTGCAGCTCTTGGTCTTTCTGAAGGATCAGATGCCGCAGTAATCGTAGTCAGCGAGGAAACCGGCAAAATCAGTTTTACACTAAACGGTGATATGAGCCGAAATTATACTGAAGATACGCTTAAAAAAGTAATTTTAAAGGTTCTTTCCTCTGACTCCGAAAAGAGCGCAGACAACACACTTTCTAAATGGAAGGAGCGCTTAAAATGGAAAAAATAAAACACGAAAAACTTATCTCAAAGATTGTTTGTGTTGCACTTGCCATTATACTTTGGCTTTTCGTCTTATATCAGGAAAACCCTACTGCTACAAAGACTGTGCGCGATGTACCTCTTGTTGTAACAGGCGAACAAATTCTTGAGGAAAATGGATTTTCCGTATATTCAGTTTCGAAAAAAAGTGTAGATGTAAGCGTAACTGCAAAAAGACTTAACCTTCCGCTATTTTCAAAGAAAACTCTTTCTTCCGGAGTTAATGTTTCTTCCATCAGAAAAAGCGGAACATATACACTCCCTGCAACAGCAAGCTCTACTGCAGATACAAACGCAAGTTACCATGTAAAAAACAAAGACATCATTGTAGTGATTGAGCGCATTGAAAAAGCGACTTACAAAATAGAGACAGATATTTCAGCCCCTGATGATGATTCACTTATTCTTGTATCTAACGAGTTAAGTCGTGAAAAAGTCACTGTAACTGCTCCGAAAAGCGTTATCAAAAACGTTGCTTATGTAAAGACTGAGCCGATAACTCCAAAGAAGAACAAGTCGGGTCATACTGCAAAGCTTCTTGCTTATGACAAAGACGGAAACGTTATCAACGACGCAAGTTGCTCTCCTGAAGAAGTGAAGGTTTCATATACTTTACATTCAACAAAGACAGTACCCGTTATTCTCGCTACAACAAGCGGAGAAAAAATATCTCTTTCATCTGAATATGATGTAACTATCCAAGGTGTTGGAGAAAATTTTGACGATATTGAAACGTTGGAAACAGAAAAGGTCAGCCTTTCAAAGCACGCATCAGGAGATTCTATCACAGTTAAAATTACGCTTCCCAAGGATGTCAAAATCGTAGGAAATTCAAACGAAATAGAGATAACCCTGAAAGAAGAATACTTCAAATAATAAAAGTCCATACAGAGCCATATAAAGCTTCTGTATGGACTTTTTATTGTCTTTTCAATTTGTTATGTCAAAACTCGAATCAAATGCTTTTAGCCGCATTATAAAAAATGACGAGTGCACATTGTGCACTCGTCATTTTGTTATTTTTGATTATTTCTCAAATGTTGTCCAATCTTTGTTTTCTGTAAGTTTTGTCCAAACTTCATATTCGCCCTTAACTTCATATTCGTGGCTGTTAGTTGCTTCCTGAACTGCAATGTAGTACCAAGCTGATTCGTCTGCATTGTCTGTCCAGATTGTCATACCGTCAAGAAGTGCATCCTTGTTTTCGGGAATTCTCTTAAGAACTCTGTTGATAAGGGTCATAGCTTCTGCACGAGTAATAGCCTTGTCAGGTCTGAATGTGCCATCTTCATATCCGGCAATCCATCCGTAAGCGTCTACTTCGTCAATAAACTTCTTTGACCAGTGGTGATCTACATCGCCATATTTGTTTTCTGCAACAAATTCATATTCAGCAAGTCTTGCGAACATTGTAGCAAATTCTGCTCTTGTAATCTTAGCGTTGGGTTCGAATGTTGTTTCTGTACGTCCTTCAACGATACCAAGCTTAGCAAGTGTAGAAACTGCTGTATTGAACCAATCTTCTGCATTTACATCTTCAAATACATTTTCTTCTGTAAGGTTAGCTATTCTTACATCCTCCTTAAGAAGTCTGAAGATCATAGTAACTGCTTCTGCACGAGTAATATTACCGTTGGGAAGTACTGTTCCGTCGGGGTAACCCATTACGTATGCATAGTGGTCTGCGCTTTCAAGAATTTCAGGAACGTCAACCTTGCTTACTACTGTGCTGCCGTCCTTCTTCCAAGCTGCGTAGATTGTTACGCCTTCAGTTACTGTGATAGATTCAATCTTCTTAGTAAGTTCTGCATCAACATACCAACCGTCGAAGATATAACCTTCCTTAGCAGGAACCATTGTAAGCTGTACTACAGTACCTTCTTTATATGACTGCGGAGCAATTTCGCTACCACCGTTAGTATCAAATGTTACTGTGTATGACTTCTTTCCTGAAGATGAAGGACCTGAAGGAACATAGCCGCCAGTACCTTCTGTAAAGTCAACCTTTACGGGATAAGATTCAATAAATGTTTTTTCTTCACCTGATGCATTCTTGCGGTAAAGAACCATGTAAGCATTTTCAACACCGCGTGAAACATTCTTTGTAACAGAAATTTCACCGTCGCTATAATTTACACCTGAAAGAACTGTTCCGTCTTCAGCATAAAATTCAATGTCAAACCAAGAATTTCTGAGAGTAAGAGGATCAACATTTATACCAAACTCGGAAGGATCTTCAGACTTAATGATTATTGAACTTTCATGACCGAGAGTTGTGTTGCTGAATTCAGCACCGGCTGTATTTTCCTGAACGTCTTCGATTTCACCCAAAACGGAATGAACCTGAATGCCTGCGCTGAGTCCAAGGTTAAGCCATATATTAGATGCAACAAGGTCTCCATCCGCTGCTTTTACAAGCTTTTCAAAAAGACCGACTTCGTTACCGTCACCAAAAAGCATTATAACGTCGGGAAGAACAGCCTTTCCGGCATAAACCTCAACAGCATTTCTTCCAAGTTCAGCAAATGCTGCATTAACTGCTTCTTCACCGTCTACCACGAGAATATTGTCTGCTGCGTCTGCAACCTTATCAAAAAGCTCATCACTTGAAAGTGAATTGAGGTATGCTTTTATGTTGCGAACAAAACCTTTTCCGGTTTCTGCGCTGTCAGAAACGATTTCCTCAGTGAGATCTGCACCAAAAAGAACAGCAAGTGTCTTCTTTGCGCGGTCATTTGTAAGGAATCCTTCGTAGTAGTTTTCTCTTAAGAATTTACCACTATCATCATAAGAACCTGTACCATCCTGAGAGAAGATAATCTGAAGAAGAGCCTTGAGAGCTTCTTCAACATAAACCTTTGAATCTTCTTTTATAGCTTCAAACGTAACTTCATCTACATCTGCAATATTACTTCCAACATATTCAGAGTAAGAATCAATGAATCCGAAAGACTCTCTCATTGTGAGGCCTTCTGTGCTGTAAGCAGGATTATACATAATGTCTGCGATAGCAGAATTTTCTTCAGCCTCAACGAGTGCCCAAAGATATTTCATTCTATAATCAGTCATACGTTCATCAGCGAGAAGATGATCAACCGCTTCAGCAAGGTCTGCTGAATCAAGCGATTCATTGATAGCCTGAATCACAGCAAGCTGCTGCTGGTGATATGTCTGATCTTTAGACCAAGGATTTGAAATTGCGTCCTCGTTAAGTTTATCGAGGATTGACTCTGCTTTTTCGAAGATAATATTGCCCTCATAAACTGCAGATGCTGAAGAATCCATACTCGGGAAAGCAAAAGCAGAAATCGAGGTAGCAAGAATCATCGTAACAATAAGCAGTGCGCTTAAAATACGTTTTTTCATAATTACCCTTCCTTTACATATATTAAATTTTATATAAAAATACTTACGTTAATATTACCATAAAAAAGGACTGATTTCAAGTGTTAATTTGTATTTTACACATTAAAATGCCCCCTACCAAAGCAGAGGGCATTTTATTTCTTTATTTTAAAGTTTGCATAATTCCTTGGTAAATAGCTTCCGCCATTGTCTCCTGATTTGACTTATCCAAAAGATACTGTCTATCGCTTTCATTACTTATGAAGGCAGTTTCGACAAGCACGGCCGGTGCAACTGTTGTTCGTATAACATAAAGATGCGAACCGTTTTGCTTACCCATTGGTGTAAGCGGAGTTTGATTTACCATATTTTTATAAATGTTATCTGCAAGCAAAGAACCTATTTCACTTATGGGATGATAGTAAACCTGAGTACCCTTGATTTCAGGGTTTTCAATCGAATTACAGTGTATACTTACAAACAAATCACAATTGGAATCATTTGAAATATCGCTTCTGTTTTTAAGTGTTATATATGTGTCTTTTTTTCGAGTATAAACTACTTTTACACCCGCATTTTCAAGTTTTTGTCCAACCAACAGGGCTATTGAAAGGTTGATGTTACTTTCCCTTGCAGCGATTTTGCCGTCTTTATATCCGATTGCACCGGGGTCTGATCCACCGTGTCCTGCATCTATAACGACAATCTTATTTTCAGTATCAACCTCAATTTCTTCTTTGTTTGAGGTAAAGTCAGTTCTGTAAAATCCTTTTTCCGCAGTATAACTGAGCTTATTACTTCCATCTACGGTTACTGTGCAACCGCTGCTGGAATTTGATACTATTATCTCGTATATAGTTCCGTCGTGTATTTCAATTTTTTGGTTTTCGAGGCTAAGGTTTGAGAAAGTAACGCTGTAACCGTTTTCTACTTTCTTGCCGTTCCCTGCATAACTCTTATTAAAATACACCCTTTTTGAAAATGCATCATATACAATCTGGGTATTCGGGGACTCTTCCGCTCTGATAACAATTCCGTTTTCATCAGAAAGCACCATTATCTGTGTTTCAGCAGAAATGTCAAGAACTAATCGTGCAAATTCCTCATGGTTCGCAAAACGAACGGTGTCAATACAGTTTCCGTACAAATTAAGTCCACCTGTAAGTGAGGAAAACTTTTTATTCGGGAAGTCAATTGCTATTCTTTCAGGAGAAGTATATCTGGAAATTTTAGGTGAAACACCTTCTGATGTCGGAATATAAACATAGTCATACTTTCCAACGCTTTCCCCGGTAACTTTCCCGAAAACATTTTCATCGAGTTCTACCTCAATATCTGTTTCATTATCAGTTTCATTATTTGAAGGTTCTTCCTCTTTACTGATCAAAACAGTACGTGTAGTGTTATCCCATTCAACCACAAAACCCAATTTTTCTGCAATAAATCTCACAGGAACCATTGTTTTTAGTTCTGCAGGTGTTTTTCCGATCAGCATAGGTAATGGCTGCGGTTCTTCAATAGCAACTTTACTTCCGCCAATAAGAACATTTCTATCCCCTATTTTCACAAAGATAGAAACACCATCTTCTATTATTTCAACGCTGCAAATATCATCATGCCAAATAACTTCACAGCCCATTTTCTCAAAAACTTCACGAGCCGGAACCATGGTGTAATCATTGATAATTACCGGATGCATCGGAAGATTGGAAACAGTTTGTCCATTAACCTTGAGGCCTATCTCCCCTGCATCATAATAATGATATTCATCGTTATAGTAAAGCTGTGCCGCGCTTACATTCACATATGTAAAAACAAGCAAAAGCATTATCAAACTTACAAAAACCAGTTTTTTCACGTTCGCACCTCTTTTCGTGACAATTTTCGACATTTATTGCCGAACTCCTTCACGAAACATTCATTTGTAACAAAATTGTAACATTATTCCCAGCTGATTTGTTCTGCCGAAGTCTTGCTCATCGGGATTTTATAGTGTTCATATGCAAGTTTTGTAACACATCGTCCCCTTGGAGTACGGTTTATAAATCCAAGTTGAAGAAGATATGGTTCATAAACATCCTCTATAGTGGATGCATCTTCGCCAATCGTTGCGGCAAGAGTGTCAAGACCTACAGGTCCTCCACCAAAGGTGTTAATGATTGATGTAATCATCTTCTTATCAGTCGCGTCAAGACCGAGTTTGTCTATTTCAAGCATTCTGAGAGCCTTATCTGCTACTTCCTTTGTGATTTGTCCGTCTGCACAAACCTGTGCAAAATCACGCACACGACGAAGAAGACGGTTAGCAATACGTGGTGTACCACGGGAACGGGAAGCAATTTCCGCTGCGCCCTCTTTCGCTATATCAACATTCATAATCTGTGCACTGCGCGTTACGATTGTAGCAAGCTCGTCATTGGTATAAAGTTCAAGTCTTGAAATTACACCGAATCGGTCACGAAGCGGTGCAGACAGAAGGCCTGCTCTTGTAGTTGCGCCAACAAGCGTAAACGGTGGAAGACTAAGCCTTACCGACTGTGCGCTCGGTCCTTTACCAATAATAATATCAAGAGAGTAATCTTCCATAGCGGGATAAAGAATTTCTTCAACCGCGCGTGAAAGTCGATGTATTTCATCAATGAAAAGCACATCGTGCGGACCGAGATTTGTAAGAATCGCCGCAAGATCCATTGGTTTTTCAATCGCAGGACCACTTGTGACACGAATATTTACACCCATTTCATTTGCGATAATAGATGCAAGTGTTGTTTTACCAAGACCCGGAGGGCCGTAAAGCAAACAGTGGTCAAGCGCCTCATGTCTCTGGAGCGCGGCATCAATATAAATTTTAAGACTTTCTTTTACTTTTTCCTGACCTATGTATTCATCCATCGTTTTGGGACGGATAGAATACTCGGCATCGGTGTCACCGTCAAGTTGTCTTGTTGAAATTATGCGTTCATCAAATTCCATTTGACATTCTCCTTAAAGCCTCTTTAATAACCTCTTCAGTAGTAAGTCCCGTTGCATCAATCTGCATAACGGTTTTCTGTGCCTCGGACGGAGATGCGCCGAGAGCTATAAGTGCATTTACAGCACCTGTATCTGCACGCACAACAGTAGCCGATTTTTCCACGGCTGAAGTTCCTACTGCTGCCTGCGTATCAATTTTACCTTTAAGTTCAAGTATAATGCGCTGTGCCGCCTTTGGGCCGACCCCGGGAGCGCGGGTAATTGCCTTTACATCCTCGGCAATAATGGCAAATGCCAGATCCTGAACAGACAGTGTTCCCAAAACTGCAAGAGCTGCTTTAGGTCCTATTCCTGATATTGATATAAGTTTGTTAAAATAATCCATTTCCTCGGTTGTAAGGAAACCGTAAAGTTGCATTGCCATTTCACTGACGTGAAAATATGTATGAACTGTTATCTCTTCCCCGATTGAGCCTGATTTTGCTACATCGCTTGTCGGCATATTAACTGCAAAGCCAACTCCGTTCACATCAATTACAAGTCCGTTTTCATTTTTTGAAGCGATTATTCCGCGAAGGAAAGATATCATAACATAATACCTCCAAACTGTTTAATCGAGTTAAATCTCATTGAATTTCCATGACAGACCGCAATTGCGAGTGCGTCGGCAACGTCATCGGGTTTAGGTATTTCAGAAAGGCCAAGCATAGATTTCATCATCTGCTGAATCTGACCTTTGCTCGCGCGGCCATAACCTGTAAGAGCCTGTTTTACCTGAAGCGGAGTGTATTCATATACGGGAATGTTATTCTGCACTGCCGCAAGTATTATTACCCCTCTCGCCTGACCTACGGTAAGTGCGGTCTTGGCGTTGTTATTGAAAAAGAGTTCTTCAATACTCATTGCATCGGGTTTGTATTTTTTTATTATTTCATCCACACCCTTATAGACCAGTTCAAGTCTTTCAGGAAGCGGTGTGTGCGCGCGGGTGGTAACAGCGTCATACGCTATGGTTTTATAGGCGTTTCCCTCTTTATCAACAACACCATAACCTACGATAGCTATACCCGGGTCAATTCCGAGAATTCGCATTCTTTCACTCTGCTTTCTTTCTTATCATTGCATCTTTTACCACGGGGACATCAGTTTTTATATAAAGTGTCATAGCAGCGTGGTTAGCAACATCAATATCCTGCATATTTTCATCCTTCAAGATTTCAACTTTCTGAGTTGTATAATCTGAAAGAGGCTGAATGATTTCAACTTCATCGCCCTTAAAGAAACGGTTTCTCTGCGTAACTTTTGCAAGACCTGTTTTTTCGTCATATTCAAGCACAATACCTACAACATCATATTCTCTTATATAAGAGCTTGAACCATAAATCTGCGCACCTGTATCGGGAATGCCAAAGAAAAATCCCGTATAGTAATCGCGGTGGCTGACCTTTTTAACTTCATCGAGCCAAGACGGATTAAACTCGTATTCTGCAGGGTTTTCATAGTAAGCGTCGATAGCTTTTCTGTATGCACCAATTATGGAAGCAACATAAAACTCACTCTTTACACGTCCTTCGATTTTAAGCGAGAGAACACCACTTCCGATAAGTTCGGGAAGATGTTCAATCATACACAAATCCTTCGAATTCATTATGAATGTACCACGTTCATTTTCAAAAACGGGAAGATATTCTCCGGGACGCTTTTCTTCCATAAGGGCGTAATTCCATCTGCACGGATGAGAGCACGCACCATAGTTACTGTCGCGTGCAGTCATATAGTTGCTTAAAAGACATCTGCCTGAATATGAAACGCACATTGCGCCGTGCATAAACACTTCAAGCTCACAATCAGAACTGATATTATCCTTGATTTCACGCACTTCCGTAAGAGTCATTTCACGAGCAAGAACAACACGCTTTGCGCCCATATCGTGCCATGCCTGAACAGTTGCGTAGTTTGTGTTATTCGCCTGGGTGCTGATGTGTATTTCAAGTTCTGGTGCAACACGTCTGCAGATATTGAATGCACCAAGGTCAGAAATAATAACGGCGTCAGCACCCATTTCGTAAATTTCCTTGAAATATTTTTCCATCTGCGCAAGGTCGCGGTTATGAGGAATAATATTTGCGGTGATGTACACCTTTTTCCCCATAGCGTGAGCATACTCTATTCCCTCTTTCATTTCTTCGGGAGTAAAGTTATCTGCCGCAGTACGAAGAGAGAAGCACTCTCCACCGATATACACAGCATCTGCGCCATATTTAAGAGCTATTTTAAGTTTATAAAGATTTCCGGCAGGAGCCAGAAGTTCTACCTTTTTCATCACAATCACTTCACTTTTTTACTGATAATGCAACACCGTCACCAATAGGAATTATGGATGTTGTAAGATTTTCGTTATTCATTATTTCTTCAAGGTACATATGAAGCCTTTTTACAATAGTTATTTTTCTGCGCTCAACCTTATCTTCATTCTCAATCATACCATGATAAAGGATATTGTCCGAAAGGAGCACGCCACCACTGTTAAGAAGACGCATAATATCGGGCAAAAATTCTATGTACTGACCTTTTGCAGCGTCAAGGAATATAAAATCAAAACCGCCGTCAAGCCAATGAAGTACTTCTGCCGCTTCGCCTTCAATCACTTTGATTTTCTTTTCAAAGCCTGCTTCAAAAACGTTATCCACCGCTATATCTGCGTGTTTTTTGTAGCGTTCAATAGTAACGATTGAACTCTCTTCAGGGAGATTCTGCGCCATAAGGATTGCACTGTATCCTACCGCCGTACCAACCTCAAGTACGCGTCTGGGTTTAATAAGCTTAAGAAGAGTTACGATAAGTTGCTCTGTTGATTTTTGCACAATCGGAGCATAACTTTCCTCAAGCGAAGATTTATATCTTAAATTCTCAAGAAACTCATCCCTTTTTGGAATAAGCTCATCTAAGTAATTATTCTCCATACTGGATTTGCTCCTTAATTTCTTCGGCGACTTCTTTTCCGCAAAGAGCTGCTGTTATTTCAAAGCCGAATTTATATGCGCTTCCCATACCGTCAGAGGTTATAAAGTTACTACACTTTACAACTGATTTTTTTAAGTATGTCCCACCTTTGAAAGAATCTTCAAAACCGGGATAGCAAGTAGCTTCTTTTCCTTCAAGAAGTCCCATTTTACCGAGAATTGACGGTGCGGCACAAATTGCGCACACAAGTTTTTCACCATCCGCGGCATATTTTACGATTTCCTTAACAGCATCGTTTGCATCCATATTATTTGTTCCGCCAAGGCCACCGGGAAGGATTACGGCATCAATCTTTTCTTTTTTAACATCGGCAAGGTCCATATCTGCCTTCACAACTATATCGTGTGCACCTTTTACATATTCTCCCGTTACGCCTACGGTTGCAACGTCGACGCCGGCACGTCTTAATATATCAAGCGGAGCAAGTGCTTCCACTTCTTCAAATCCGTCTGCTAAAAACATATATACCATTTAGTTTTCCTCCTCGATAAAATATTTCTCTACAAGGAATTCAGGCTGATAGCTTTGCTTTGCTCGTCTTAATCCCTCTATTCCCATATCTTCCTCGCGGTTTACGTATTTAATATTACTCCATTCATTCTCACAAAAGAGCTTATTTATCGCCTGATATGCACCACGAAAATTTTCATCGGCAAGCTCTATCTGAATAAGGGCGGTGTCGTCGTTTAGTTGTTCTCCAAAAGACATCGCAACTATTTCGCCATCTATTTTTATCACAGCACCCTTCTGTTTAAAAGCAAAGAAATTTTCAAAATATCTTTGCATCGCACCGGCTTCAAAGGAATTCTTATTTTTTTCTTTTGCACGAATCCACTTATCTGCCTTTTCGGCGCACTCATTTAAAAGCGATTCTTCAAGTACCGGAATATATTCATAATTATAGTTTTCAAGGAAATAATTAAGATGGTTCCTTTTTGAGTGGAGCTTTTTCCCTGAAAGCGAAATCATTTTCTCAGCAAGATAGATGTAATCGTAAGAATCACGCGACTCTTTATACGAAAAACGATTTTCATATAACGTATTAAGTTTTTGAGCATTTTCTTTACTTACAAGCCTGAAAACAAGTCTTTCACCACGATTTTTTGCGTAGGCAGAAAGCTCATCAATTGCGCTTTTAAGATTTCCTTCACCAATCGGGAAAAAATATGACGGTTCCTTCTCTTTTATATCAAACCTCAAAAAAAGGAATTCTCCATTTTCAGCAACAGAAAGATTATAGTATTCATTCCATATGAACATGGTCATGAAAACACCTTCTGATGCATTGGTCATATCGTTTTTTCTGTATTTATTATATCTTTCAAAATCGGTTGCGGAAATGTGCTTAAATTCAAGCATTAAAACACCTTCATAAATTATTTATATTTTCTGCCTTTAAAAAGCACCTTAAGTCCAAATTTGGGAAGTGCAAGCATACGAACAAATCTTGAGGGCTGCTTGATAAGTCTGTAAAGCCATTCAATACCATGGTCGCAGTAAAACTGCGGTGCACGCTGAACTGTGCCTGCGAAAACATCAAGGCAACCACCTGCACCAATTGCAACTTTTGCATTGAGTCGGTGTGCATTGTTATATATCCACATTTCCTGTTTCGGGAATCCGAGACAAACCATAAGGAAATCAGGTTTCGCTGCGTTTATATCGTCAATGACTTCCTGATCTTCCTTAAAGTATCCGTCATGCGTTCCTGCAATAACAAGTTCAGGATACTTTGCTTTAAGATTTTCTGCTGCCATTTCAGCTACTCCGGGTTTTGCACCGAGAAGGTAAATAGATTTTTTGTTTTCAGCCAAAATGGGTAAAAGATTACATACCAAATCAAAGCCTGCCACTCTTTCAGTGAGAGGATTTCCGAGAATTTTTGCACCATAAACTACGCCTATACCATCAGGTATTATCATATCTGCCTGATTAAGAAGCTCGGCAAAATTCGGATTGTTTGAAGCATAGAGCAGAATCTCGGAATTAGGAGTAAAAATCATACTGAGCTTATCAGTTTCCAAAAACTCAGTCGCCTTTTCAACAGCCTGTGCCATAGTATATTTATTAACATGTACACCTAAAATATTTACAGTTTCCATAAATAGACATCCTCTCAAAAAAAATCATAATACTACGTAATATATTTTAACATATTATTTGGGTTTTTGCAATAAAAAACGAGCAGAAAATACAAAGTATCGTCTGCTCGCAAAAAACAAATATGCAATTAGTTTCTGAGTATAACATCTTCTATTTCGATAGCACGGTCATCTGCATCCATACCTATACATTTTCCGCAGTTGTTACATGTTTTTGAAGAGTCGAGATCGCACTTGTCACACTCGCCACAGTCTGTGCAGACTTTAGTTTCATCCATGATGCAATTTTCTTTCATAAAAAAACTTCCTTCACTAAATACTATACATATAGTATACCTCGCAAATTTTATTTTTTCAAGAAAATTATACAACGGGAATAAAAAGTGTTTGTCCTGAAAATACCTGACAATCTTTTATACCATTGTTTGCGGCAATATCATAAACAAATTCACGAAGGTCTGTTCCTTCCGGTTTGTATTGGCTCGCTATTGACCAAAGCGTATCTCCAGGCTGAACTGTTACAGAGATTACTTCATATTCGTCCCCTGCAACTTCCTGTTTTGAAAAAGCACTAT
Organism: Clostridia bacterium; assembly: GCA_045660765.1. Classification (GTDB taxonomy): domain Bacteria; phylum Bacillota; class Clostridia; order UMGS1883; family UMGS1883; genus UMGS1883. The sequence continues at coordinate 14,652 of JAZREK010000088.1, read as the reverse complement.
GCGCCATCATAACAAAAAGAATTGTCAACACAAGAAAGAATGCGCTACGCTGACGACGAAGTTTTCTGGCTCTCTGTAATTTTTTAAGTTTATAACTTGTTCTCATAGGAACGCCCCCAAACATCTGTTCGCTTTCTGATTATAATATAACAGAACATTTGTTCGCTGTCAATACTTTTTTTTAAATTTTTTCAATTTTTTTCATTTTTCTTGTAAATAATTGCCTGAATATATCCCCTTCTTTCTTCAAACAATACTAACGTAAGCTTTGAGCTTATGAAAATATAGATATAATTTTAAAGGAGAAAATGAAAATGAGTAGAAGATCAAAAGTTCTTGTTCCTGAAGCAAGAGAAGCCCTTAACCGTTTCAAAATGGAAGCTGCTAACGAAGTTGGCGTAACTCTTAACCAGGGTTACAACGGCGACAAGACTAGCCGTGAAAACGGTAGCGTTGGTGGCCAGATGGTTAAGAAAATGATTTCTGCATACGAGCAGTCAATGAAGTAAGAACAAGAGATTCCTCTTATAAAAATAAAAATCCCGAAGAAAAATCTTCGGGATTTTTATTATTTATGATAAAGTTTTTTTACTTCATATTTTGCTTCACAGCTAACATTGATTCCGAGTCGTTTTAATATCTTCTCATCTTCCTCGCTGATAATGACTGAAAAATGAGCATTACTTCCGCGAAGATTTGCAAGCTGTTCTTTTGCAGTATTTGCAATAGGATTAGTAAGTGCAGATATTGTAAGTGACATCAGAACTTCATCTGTGTGGAGTCTTGGATTACGATGCTTAAGGTAGTTCGTCTTAAGTTCACAGATAGGCTCTAAAACTTCTGCCGAAATAAGCAGAATTTCATCATCAAGCCCTGCAAGGGTCTTGAGCGCATTTAGAAGAAGCGCCGATGCCGCACCAAGGGTGGTTGATGTTTTACCTGTAATAATTGTTCCGTCAGGAAGCTGAAGCGCACCTGCAGGAGCATCTGTCTCCTCTTCCTTTTTAAGTGCAGCTTTCACAAGAGAGCACTTATCCGGTGTAAGTCCCGTCTGATTCATAAGAAGTTCAAGTTTCATTATATCAGAACCATCACTTAAAAGGCGGAGCTTATTCACACTCGCACTGTAATATCTGCGAAGAATTTCCATTTTAGAAGCATCGCAACAAATTTTATCATCTATTATGCAATTTCCGGCCATATTTACACCCATATCTGTAGGTGACTGATACGGCGAGGTTCCCTGAATACGTTCAAACATTGCATTGAGAACCGGGAATATTTCAACATCACGATTGTAGTTTACAGCTGTTTCACCATAAGCCTCCAAATGGAAGGGATCTATCATATTAACGTCGTTGAGGTCGGCAGTTGCCGCTTCATAAGCGAGGTTTACAGGATGTTTAAGAGAAAGATTCCATATCGGGAATGTTTCAAATTTCGCATAACCTGCAGTAACACCTCTTTTATGGTCATGATAAAGCTGACTGAGGCAAGTTGCCATCTTTCCGCTACCGGGACCCGGTGCGGTTACAACAACGAGCGAACGTGTTGTTTCTATATATTCATTTTTGCCAAGTCCCTCATCGCTTACAATATGCTTCACATCAGAGGGATACCCTGCAATTGAATAATGCTTATAGCATTTAATTCCAAGTGTTTCGAGCTGTTTAAGGAATGAATTTGCCGCTGCCTGTCCATCGTAACGAGTAAGAACAACGCTACCTACATAAAGCTCAAGCTCACGGAAAGTATCTATAAGACGAAGCACATCCTCATCATAAGTGATTCCAAGGTCGCCACGTCTTTTATTCGCTTCAATATCAGCCGCATTGATGGTTATAACTATCTCAACATCTTCCTTAAGCTGTTGAAGCATTTTAATTTTACTATCCGGTTCAAACCCCGGAAGAACACGAGATGCGTGGTAATCGTCGAACAGTTTTCCGCCAAATTCAAGATAAAGCTTGCCTCCAAAAAGTGCAATTCTTTTTCTTATCTGCTCGGACTGTGTTATAAGATATTTTTGATTATCAAAGCCTATTTTACTCATTACCTACCCACCTCTTTTTAATAATACAAAAAACAGTATACCACAGTTTTCTGTATTAATAAAGTATAATTTTTAAAATTTTTTCTTTTTTTGTCTTTGACACATACTACAATAAGTGGTATAATATCGCTGTTTATAGAAAACTGTTTTAAAGAGGTATTGTTATGGTTGAAATATTTACTTTTACCTTTTCTTCAATGCTTGTAATTTTCACATTTATTGTGATAGGTTATCTTCTCAACAAGAAGAAAATCGTTCCCGAGAACACTTCAAGAACGCTTTCAAGACTCGAAAACTATGTTTTCCTGCCTGCTCTTGTTATAAACACGTTCTCCTCTCGCTGCACACCTGAATCGCTTAAGGAAAATTATTCATTCCTTTTGTACAGCACTCTTGCACTTTCTTGTGCAATTATAATTTCAATGCTGATTTCAAAATTTTTCGCAAAAAAAGGTACATATGAAATCAATATATACAAGTATTCATTAACAGTTGCCAATTTCGGTTTTGTGGGGAATGCACTTATTCCGCTTCTCTTCCCCGATAACGCATCTGAAATGCTTTATCAATATATGTTTTTCAATATTCCGTTACAGATAATTGTTTATACCTGGGGGATTTCAATACTTATTCCAAAAAGCGAAGAAAAATCTTCTCCGTTTGCAAATCTTAATAACCCCATTGCATACTCAATAGTTATCGGCATAGTTTTAGGACTCACCGGTGCAACCAGATATATCCCCGAATTCATTATGAAAGCACTTTCTACCCTTGCTTCATGCATGTCTCCTGTTGCAATGGTGCTGACAGGTTTCGTAATCGGGGGGTATTCACTGAAAGAATTATTCTCCAAAAAGAAAGTGTATGTTGCAACCATTCTTCGTCTTTTAATTATTCCGACGGTTATAGTTGCTATCTTATATTTTGCAGGTGCTCCGAAACATATTTTAACCCTTGCACTTTTTGCATATGCAACACCGATGGGAATGAACACAATCGTCTTCCCTGCCGCATATGGCGGAGAAACAAAAACAGGTGCTTCAATGCTGATGATTTCAAGTCTTATGTGCCTGATTTCAATTCCTGTAATATATTCGCTTTTTTCAATCATTGTAAAATAAAAAAAGCTCGTATCCAAGAGGATACGGGCTTTTAATTTAAAGTTTAACTGTTTCGCCTGAAGGAATTTTATATACTTCTCCCTCTGCATACATCCATACATCAATAACGGAAGGATTATATACCTTTTTACCGTTTGCAGTTATCTGCAGATTTTTATATGCTTCAACATAATCATATATTTCAATGTTTGTCGCATACCAGATATCATCTCTGCCGCCTATGTACTTGGCAAAGTTTTCGATTACATCCCAGTTGTTGTCTGTATCAAACTCGTAACTGTGTCCCCACAAGTAGAACAGTGTTTCGCCTTTTGGACTTGATGTCACGAATTTTTCTGCCAGTTCCATAAGTCGTGCGCATTTGTGATGGCAGGTAGGCTCAAGCCTCAACCAATCCTCGGGCAAAGAGAACTTTTCCGTAGAAATAGTCGTTCTTGCATACTTTATCTGCGCAAGCTCCAGCATCTTTACGACATCGTCATTAAATGCTCCGAAAGGATACGCGCAGCCTCTTACTATTATGTCAAATATCTCTTCAAGTTCTTTTCTGTCATTGATAATCTCATACATTGCCTGATTCGTCGGAAGTTGATCAAGATTAGGATGAGTGTATCCGTGAATTGCAACTTCGTGTCCCGAATCCTTGTAGAGATTCACTGCCTGTGATTTAGTCATCAGGCGGCTGTAAATCTGGTCTTCGGGGTACGTTGTACCTTCGGGCGAAAAACGACCTGCGGAAATATTGAATGTACCCTTTAATCCATACTTATCAAGTATATTCACAAGGCGGATATCCTGATCTATACCATCGTCATAACTGAGTGTAAGGGCTTTTGCCTTGCCATCTTTGAACCTCATAAAGCGAAATGTATAATCCATGGTAAGCACCTCTTATTTTGCTTTCATTTCACAATACACACATCTGTAAATCTTGTTTTCACTATCGGTAAGTTTAAATATGTGTTCTATTTCCTGTTCAGTAGAAGTAATACATCTGGGGTTTTTGCACTTAACAATATTTGTGATTCTTTCAGGAAGTTCACAATGACGCTTATTTATCTTTACTCCGTTTTCAATAGTATTGATTGTAATTCCGTTATCAATATACCCGAGTGCATCAAGATTAACGTCAAGCGCTTCATCTATTTTGATGATATCCTTCTTTCCCATCTTTTTGCTGGGAACATTTTTAATGATAGCAATAGAACATTCGAGTGCATCAAGATTAAGAAGTTTATATATCTCCATACTCTTTCCTGCTGCAATATGGTCGATTACAATACCATTTCTTATTTCATCAATATGCATAACTCTTCCTCCTTACTCAATTCCCAAAAGTTTTAATATGAGTGCCATACGGACAAATTTTCCGTTAGCTGCCTGTTTGAAATAGCATGCACGTTCATCTTCATCTACCTCAACTGAAATCTCGTTAACACGAGGAAGCGGGTGAAGAATTCTCATATTTTTCTTTGCGTTTTCAAGCTTTGCAGGAGTAACTACATAAGTATCTTTAAGTCTTATGTAGTCGGCTTCGTTAAAGAAACGCTCTTTCTGAACACGAGTCATATAGAGAACATCAAGTTCGGGCATAACTTCTTCAAGGCTCTCTGTTTCAATAAAATCAATATTTTCTCTTTTAAGAACTTCGTCAACAAGATAGTCGGGAAGCTTAAGTTCCTTGGGAGAAATCATGATAAACTTAACATTTTCATATCTTACCATCGCGTGTATAAGAGAGTGAACAGTTCTACCGAACTTAAGGTCACCGCAAAGACCGATTGTAAGATTGTCAAGTCTTCCAAGTTCACGCTTAATTGTCAGAAGGTCTGTAAGCGTCTGTGTGGGATGGTTGTGACCACCGTCACCTGCATTGATTACAGGGATTTTCGACTTCATTGCCGCAATAGTGGGTGCACCCTCTTTAGGATGACGCATTGCAACAATGTCTGCATAACCTTCAACTACCTTGATAGTGTCGGAAACACTTTCGCCTTTTGTTGCTGAAGATGAACCTGCATCCGAAAAGCCGAGCACGTTACCGCCAAGCTCATACATAGCTGCTTCAAAGCTGAGTCTTGTTCTTGTTGACGGCTCAAAGAAAAGTGTAGCGAGTTTCTTATACTTACACTTTTCTCTGTAATTATCGGGATTTGCTATAATGTCATTAGCTTTTTCAATTAATTTATCAATTTCTTCTGTTGTAAGGTCAAGAATGTCTATAAGGTCTTTCACATCTATCATCCTTTCTCAAAATTTCTACATTTATAAATCAGCCTTTTATCCAGCTTTCATCAGAAGGATTGTTGCGGAATTTTATAAGACGCTCCTTGTCCTCTGCCTTTATATAGTTTTCATTTGCAGCAACTTCAACGATTGTGTCAAAGTCTGTAAGGCTGATGTTCTTTACATTAGCAGCTTCGAGTCTTTCAAGACCTTTTTTCATTCCGTATGTAAAGATTGAAGCAACGCCAAGTACTTCTGCGCCTGCTTCACGAAGAGCTTCAACAACTTCGATTACGCTACCGCCTGTTGAGATAAGGTCTTCAATAACTACAACCTTGTCGCCCTTTTCAAGTTTACCTTCAATCTGGTTTCCTCTACCGTGGTCTTTCGCACCACTTCTTACATAACCCATAGGCATATCAAGAAGATGTGCAGTGATTGCCGCATGAGCGATACCTGCAGTAGATGTTCCCATAAGAACTTCTGCTTCAGGATAGTATTCCTTTACAACTTCTGCAAGTGATTTTTCAACGTCATTTCTTACTTCGGGAGCTGTAAGTGTAAGACGGTTATCACAGTAAATGGGGCTCTTTATACCGCTTGCCCATGTAAAAGGCTTGTCGGGGCTTAAAAATACTGCTTTGATTTTAAGTAGATCTTTTGCAATTAATTCTTTCATTTCTATATCCTCCTAAAAATTATCCAACGAATTCAGCAACACATCTTTCGTATGCTGCTACGGGGTCTTCCGCTGCTGTAATGGGTCTGCCTACAACAATATAGTCAGAACCGGCATTCTTCGCCTTTTCAGGTGTCATAATTCTTACCTGATCATCTGCAGCACTGTCTGCAAAACGGATACCGGGTGTAACTGTTACAAAATCCTTGCCGCAAACTTCCTTAACACGAGCTGCCTCATGAGGTGAACATACAACACCGTCAAGTCCGCTTTCAGCGGCGCATTTGCCGTAATGCTCAACAACTTCTGCAAGAGGAGCATTTATAAGAAGGTCGTTCTTCATTCTTTCTTCACTTGTAGAAGTAAGCTGTGTTACAGCGATAAGAATGGGACGAGTTCCGTCTTCTTTTGTAAGACCTTCAATTGCAGCGGTCATCATTTCTTTTGTACCGAACGCATGAAGGTTTGTCATATCAACGTCAAGGTTTGAAAGAACCTTCATTGATTTTTTAACTGTGTTGGGAATATCACAAAGCTTAAGGTCGAGGAAAATCTTATGCCCTCTTTCCTTTACTTCTTTAACGATTGCAGGACCTTCCGCGTAGAAAAGCTCCATACCTATTTTAACAAATGGTTTTCTGCTTGCATTATTGAATTTATCAAGGAACTCTACAAGAGCCGCCTTTGATGAAAAGTCACAAGCTACGATTACATCTTTACCCATTAGTGTGCACCTCCGATAATACTTTCTAAAGATTCAATATTATATTTTTTCATGGCTGCAGGGAGTCCTTCAATAATATTCTTACAAGCGTATGGCTCGATAAGATTTGCCGCACCAACCTCAACGGCTGTTGCTCCTGCAAGCATCATTTCAATAACATCTTCAGCAGTCGTTACGCCACCCATACCGATAATGGGGATATTTACCGCTTCATAAACGCGGTAAACCATTGAAACTGCTACGGGGAAGATTGCACTTCCCGAAAAACCGCCTGATTTATTAAAGAGAATCGGTTTTTTGTTTTTAAGATTTATGCGCATACCCAAAAGGGTGTTTATCATCGCAATACCATCTGCACCTGCTTCTTCACAAGCTTTTGCAATTGATACTATATCAGTAACATTGGGAGAAAGCTTCATATACACAGGTTTTTTGGTAACCGCCTTTACCGCACGGGTAATTTCTGCGGCACTTTCGGCACTTGTACCAAAGCTCATACCACCGTGTTTTACATTGGGACAGCTGATATTTACTTCAAGAATACCAACCTCATCCTGCTTGTCCATTTTTTCGCAGGTGTAAACATAATCTTCAAGAGAAAATCCGCTTACATTCGCAACAGCTTTTTTATTAAAGCATTTGCGGAGTTTGGGGAGTTCCTCGGAAATAACCTTGTCAACACCGGGATTCTGAAGTCCTACGGCGTTGAGCATACCGCTACTGCACTCGGCAATTCTTGGAAGAGGATTGCCGTAACGGGGATCCTTTGTTGTTCCCTTGAGCGAAATACTTCCGAGAATGTTAATATCATAATATTCAGCAAATTCATAACCGAAACCAAATGTTCCGCTGGCAGGAATGATTGGGTTATCAAGCTGAAGTCCGCTTAAATTTACACTTAATTTGCCCATTTTACTTCCTCCTTTACAAGCACGGGACCGTCTTTGCAAATACGCTTGTTTCCGTAAAGTGTTTCGCAAGTACACCCCATACACGCACCGAATCCGCAACCCATGCGCGCCTCAAAGCTGAGCTGACCACTTGTTGTTGTGTTGTCATAAAGTGCCTTGAGCATCGGTTCAGGGCCACATGTGTAGAAATATGTATAGTCAAGTTCTTTTATCGCGTCGGTTACGAAACCTTTTATGCCGTGGCTACCATCGGCAGTTGCGACGATTGTATTAATGCCAAGAGCCTTGAACTCTTCTTCATAGAAAACTTCGCTTTCTTTGTTAAAGCCGAGCACAACTGTAGGTGTTACACCTTTTTCAAGAAGCTTTACAGCGAGCATATACATCGGAGGCACACCTGCGCCACCACCGATGAGAACAGGTTTTTCACCACTTTTTGAAAGGTCGTATCCGTTACCGAGACCTGTCAGGATGTCAAGCTCTTCCCCTTCTTTCATATCAGCCATAACTTCCGTACCTTTTCCCACAACCTTGTAAATGATTGTAAGAAGGTCATCCTTGCTGTTACATACGGAAATGGGTCTGCGCAAGAAAAATCCGTCAAGCTTGATATTTACAAACTGGCCTGGTGCAGTAATGTCAGAGCAATCTCCCTGAAGCACCATTTCGTATGTGATGTCTGCAAGTTTTTTGTTTGAAACTATTTTAAAAATACTTTGCTTCATAGTATCATTCCTTCCACGCAAGATTTCCGTCTGCAAAAGTCATTTTGCATTTTGCAAAAACCTTTTCGCCCTTAAACGGAGTGCTTCGTCCCATTGACAAAAATTCGTCGGGATTGATTTCATATTCTTCATCAAGAGCAAAAACAGTAAAATCTGCTTTTTCACCGATTTTGATTTCGCCTTTTCCGAGTGAGAAGCGCTTTCTAGGATTCTTACTCATAAGGTTTACGAGATGCAGGAGCGTCATCTTCCCTGTTTTTACAAAATGAGTATACATAAGCGAGAATGCAGTTTCAATTCCCACAATACCCATCATACTTTTTTCAAGACCGCGACTCTTCTCCTCCGCGCTGTGAGGAGCGTGGTCTGTCGCAATCATTTCAATTGTTCCGTCAAGAACCGCCTTTATAAGTTCTTCCCGATCCTCAACACTTCCGAGAGGGGGATTCATTTTAAACCTTGCATCCTCCTGAAGGTCGTTTTCAGTAAGGATAAGATAGTGCGGTGCAGTTTCTGCCGTAACATCAACTCCACGTTTCTTTGCATCACGAATAAGCGCTACACTTTCCTTTGTAGAAACGTGGCAGATGTGATATTTAACGCCTGTCTTTTCAGCAAGAGCTATATCGCGCTCAACCATTTTCCATTCACTTTCAGGAACTATGCCGCGGTGTCCGTGCGCTTTACTGTACACTCCCTCGCGAATATAACCGCCGTTTAAGAGTTCATTCACTTCACAATGTGCAGAAATTATCTTGTCGTTCTTTTTTGCAATGCGCATCGCTTCTTCAATCATAGCGTCGTTTTGCACACCGCGTCCGTCATCGGAAAAACCGATCGCAAGCGGAGAAAGAGCGTCTATATCGGAAAGCTCCTCCCCTTTCTGTCCAATTGTAATTGACGCAAAAGGATGTACGCCGATACACGCATCGCGCTTTATTATATCAAGCTGTGCGTTTATATTTTCAACGCTGTCTGGAACGGGATTAAGGTTAGGCATACTGCAAACATCAGTATATCCACCGTGTGCACAGGCAAGTGTTCCTGATTTAATAGTTTCTTTGTATGAAAAACCCGGTTCTCGCAAATGCACATGAACATCAGCAAAACCGGGAAAAATATAACAATTATTAAAATCAAAAACCTGGGCTTCGGAAAAATTACCGCTGCCTGCAGAAACAACTATCCCGTTGTCAATATGTAAATCAGTTTTTTGAAAACCATTTTCAGTTAAAACTGTTGCATTTTTGATAACGTACTGCATGTTGTCCTCCTATGTTTTATTTCTAAAATATTATAACATAAATATATATAAGTGTCAATTATTTTAATAGGTCATTTACCACAAAAAACACTTGATTTTGGAAATGTTATGTTGTATAATATCAAGGTATCAAATTTAACATCTGCGGATATGGCGGAATTGGTAGCTTTGAGCGCGAGCGCTGCCGGTGGCAGATGAAGCGAGCACGAAAAGGTGCAGCGGTCGAAATCTGTGATTTCGGGCACCGCAAACCGTCTCGCGGGCGCGGATGCCAAATCCGCTCCTGAAAACAAAACAAAATATATGCGGATATGGCGGAATTGGCAGACGCGTACGGTTCAGGTCCGTATGAGAGCAATTTCATGCAGGTTCAAGTCCTGTTATCCGCACCAAAAAAGACGGTTGAAATCAACCGTCTTTTTATTTTACTTTTATTCAGTTACAACGCCTTTTTTAAGGATAATATTTGCGTAAAGCGCGCTCTCGCCTGTCATTACAACAGCATATGCTTTCTTTGCTCTTTCATAGAACTCGAAGCGTTCAATCTGTTCGAGCCCCTTATCTGTGTAAGGTTTGATTATTTCTGCATATTCATCCCAGATAGGTGTTTCTACTGTATCTCCGGGTGTTTTTGCCATAATGTAAGCGGGAAGCTGATATGTATCAAGCGGGAAAAGCTTGAGGATTGCTTCAAGGAGTTCGGGAACGTTATGTCCGTCTGCACGAACACAGTTGGGATTCACACTCTGTCCGGGGAAATTACCATCACCGATAACAAGTTCGTCACCGTGTCCCATCTCCATCATAATCTTAAGAAGTTCGGGTGAAATGATTTTCGGAATACCTTTTAACATAATATTTTCCTCCTATTTATTTATGCACTATATGTTATCACACAACAAATCCCGTTGTCAACACAAGTACCTTTCACACTGATTTTATTTTGAAATCAATAAGTATAATTCACGCTATAGCTTACGATTTCATAGGTGTTTTTACCATTGTAAACCTTAGGTTTTACAATCGCAACGCCATTTCCTTCATAAGAACAACGGCGGTATACAGTCTGGGGCGTAAGTGAATACAATGTTTTATCTGTTATTATATCTCCGCCCATTACATCGGTATCATAATAAACATTAAAAGTTACTCTGTAAGTTCCGTCGCCGTTAGGATACATTCCCGTTGCAAGCGAAAATGCACCATATGATTCTCCATCAGCTGCAGGAATCAGGAATTTTCCGTTTTTATACTTCCAAACCTTGCTGTTATACGGGGTTTGACGAGGTACAGTAGTGCCAAAAAATCTATTAAGGATTTTATCAACATCCGATGCATAAATTCCGTAATAACCGTTTTCATATATGATGCTTCCGTTATAATTTATCAAAGAATGCAAGTATGCAAACATAATCTTCTGTTCATCGGGATTTGTGTAATATGCGTCATTCGGGTCATAATATGCTTCACTGAAATTACTGAGGAAGAGATTCAGTTCTTTATACTCCGCCGCCGACATAGATGCTGTCATTGAAACAGAATTTCTGTCAATGGGATTAGGGTTGTAATTAAGTCCCGAAAGATTTAATGATATTTCCCTCTTTCCGTTATCATATGAAACAGCTCCATACGCGCTGAGAGCATCAAAACGGATGATTGTCTGTCCGTTAATGTTATAACTATGAGTATAGTAACCATCAAGATATGTCTTTATATCTGTATAGAGAAGCGAATATGCCTTCGCACCGACCTCGTGAGGAAGAACTGATGGTTTTGAATAGGTTTTTGCTACCCAGCTCTGTGAATAATCGCGTGATACGGAAAGCGACCTTGAAGCATTGTCGTAGTTTACGTAAAAACCATAATATCTCAAATCTTCAACAACGATATAAGTGTATCCATCTACATTGTAAGACGGAATATCATAACCGTTAATCGTAGCTGCGATATCGGTTGTAAGTGCATAGCCCACAACATCTCCTACCCTGTATGCACCTACAGGAATTGACGCAACTAAAATTGTTAATACCAAAATAAGAACTATCGTTTTTTTCAAAATAATCTCTCCTTCACAGCTTTAATCTTTTGTTTTAAGCCGAAAATTCCGGCCACATTTTCAAATCATATTCCGAGTTCTGCTTTCAGTTGGTCTTTTGTCATATAACCAACTGTTTTCTTTTCGATTTTTCCGTCTTTGAAAAGAATGACCGTAGGAATACTCATAATGCCAAACTGCAATGCAAGTTCGCCCTCTTCGTCAACGTTGACCTTCCCTACCTTTATGCCTTCTTGTGCAAGCTGCGCAATTTCGGGTGCAAGCATCTTACACGGTCCACACCAGGATGCCCAGAAATCCACCACAACGGGAACATCACTTTTTAATACTTCATTTTCAAAATTTTCCTTTTTGATTACAACTTCACTCATGCCTGTTTCTCCTTCTCTTTATAATATAGCATACAATGGCAAAAGCCCTCAAAATCGGGGTCTGCCATCTGATTTTTAAATTCCTCACAAATGCACTTGTTTTCGGGGGTTCGCTGAATTCTGCAGGGACAGTATCCCCCTGTTCTTTCAAGTCCTTCTTTAATTGTTTTTACAATTTCTTTATCAGGATTAAGTTTAATAGCCATAGCTTCCCCTCCTCTTACTTTAATATTACTATTATGCACATAATTTGTCAAATAAAAAACCGCCGAATTCTCGGCGGTTTTGAAATATTTTTAGTTTGTGTAGTTATCGAAGTAACCCTGAACAAGAACAACGGGAGTACCCTTGTCTCCACTACCGCTTGTAAGGTCACAAAGAGAACCGATAAGGTCGGTAAGCTGACGAGGTGTTGTACCCTGTGAAGCCATGTTACCAACAAGGTCAGCATCCTTGCTTCTGATACTGTCGGAAATTGCTTTCTTAAGTTCTTCGCCTGAAAGATTTGCAAAATCATTATCAGCAAGATACTTAAGTTTAAGTTCGTTAGGTGTACCGATAAGACCATCTGTGAACGCAGGAGAAACAACGGGATCTGCAAGTTCCCAGATTTTACCCTGAGGATCTTTGAAAGCGCCATCGCCGTAAACCATTACTTCAACGCACTTTCCTGTTGCTTCAAGAACGCGTTTCTGGATGTCAAGCACAAGATCTTTACACTCTTTCGGGAAGAGTTTAATCTTGTCTTCTGTAGATTTGTTTGAACCGAGAAGACCATACTTTTCGTTGTAACCGCTTCCATTTACAGAAGAAGTAAGAATTTCATCAAGACCGCAAACAACTTTTGCACCTGCATCCTTGAGAATTCTCTTTGTTCTTTTTCTTGTGTGAATATCACAATTAAGAACGCAGTCAGTATAGTTAAGGATTGTCTTTGCCTGATTTGCAAATACAATTTCAACTTCCGCACCACATTCACGAACAACGTTTGCGTAGTAATCAACGTAGTCTACACCTGTGAATTCGTGCTTGTTTTCGCCAAAGTATTTTCTGTATTCTTCAAGCGAAAGAACATCTGAATAGGGGTTGATTCCTGCCTCGTCAATCTTATCAAGAGAAACGAGTTCGTTACCAACTTCATCAGAAGGATAGCTGAGCATAAGGACAACTTTCTTACAACCCTTTGCAATACCCTTAAGGCAGATTGCAAAACGGTTTCTTGAAAGTATGGGGAAAATAACACCGACTGTTTCGCCACCAAGTTTAGCGCGAACGTCCTGTGCAATATCATCAATTGAAGCATAGTTACCCTGTGCACGGGCAACGATAGATTCAGTGATAGAGATTACGTCACGATTACGAAGTTCAAAGCCCTCGCTTTCTGCCGCTTCAAGAACGCTTTCTGTTACGATAGCAGCAAGGTCATCCCCTTCACGAATAATGGGGCAACGGATACCACGTGATACTGTTCCGACTTTTCTTTCTGTGTTTGCCATACTATTGTCATAGCCTTTCTGTCCGCAAAATGTATGCTTTTATCTACCGCGGACGGATAGAAATAAATATTGACCACTAAATATGATAGCATATTTTTGTCATTATTTCAATAAAAAATTTTTCAAAATTCAACAAATTTTTAAACACTTGTTTTTTTATATCAACTATGGTATAATGTTATCAAAGACGAGAAGACGTTTATTGAATGGAGGTTTTTCTATGAGAAAAGTTGTTATTACTATCGGTAGAGAATTTGGCAGTGGCGGTCGAGAAATCGGTCTTAAGCTTTCTGAAAAGCTTGATATTCCGTTTTACGATAAGAAGCTTATTCTGCATACAGCCGAGAAAACCAATATTGAAGAAAGCATCATCGAAAAACATGATGAACAGCATACCTTCCCTGTTTTCTCTTCTTCCAATATTTTTGATATTTACCAGATGCCTATGTCTGACAGAATTTATATTGCACAGGCAGATGTTATCCGCGACATCGCATCGCAGGGAAGCTGTATTATAGTAGGAAGATGTGCCGACTTCATCCTTGACGAAGATCCTGATGTATTCAAGGTATTTATCACTGCTCCTATGAGTGATAAGATTGAAAGAAAGCGTCCCCTTCTTGAAGGTAAGAGCGACAACGAAATTCGTTCTCATATTTCTAAGATTGACAAAAAGCGTGCAAAATATTACACATATTACACCGACAGAACCTGGGGTAATGCTGCAACATACAACCTTTGTATTGACAGCAGTGTTTTGGGTATTGACGGAACTGTTGAACTGATTGCAAACGCAATTACAATGAGAAAATAAGCTTTTTACCGCCGTTTATTGAAAACGGCGGTCTTTTTTTGCCGAAAATCACCAAAAAAAGCAAAACAGATTTGTGAAATATGCCAATTTTTTACTATATGTAGTTAAACCATTGACAAACCGTCTTTTATAAGGTAAAATATAAACTGTATAAAAATTTCTAATTCTATAAAGGAAGGTATTTTTATGAAAGCAAAAAAAATAATTGCTCT
>JAZREK010000087.1:0-50983 GCA_045660765.1 Clostridia bacterium | reverse complement strand
GATAGAGGCACTTGAACTGCTGAAAGAACCGTGTAACGTAACTCTTTACAGCGACTCTAAATATCTGACGGATGCAATCAATCAGAAATGGCTTGATTCATGGCAGAAAAACGGCTGGAAAAAAGCCGACAGGAAAAGCGTTCTCAATACAGATTTATGGGAAGAAATAGTAAAACTGACACAGATTCACAATGTGTCCTTCGTCTGGGTGAAAGGGCACGCAGGAAATAAGTATAACGAAATTTGCGATAAGCTTGCAGTTGACGCATACAATAATCACGCAGAAAACATAGATGAGTATTATGAAAAACATTAAAAAAGCCCCCTTACTATTGACAAAAACGGGTTTTTCATATTATAATAAAGTGCAGATTTATTTGTGGAGGGAAATCATATGAATACTTCAAATGATATCGAACAGGTAGACATAAAACGAATGGTGGAAATCGTTCTTGAACGAATTGTATCAATCGTTATAATAACAATAGTTTTTGGTATGATAACATTTGCGCTCAGCCGTTTTTTCATCACACCAAAATATGAATCAAGCATCACAATGTACGTTAACAACAGAAGAAGTGGTGTAGAAGAAACTATTGAAACAAAGACCCTCTCCAGTGATATTGTGGCTTCTCAGCAGCTCGTTCCTACATATATCGAGATGATTAAGAGTAACAATGTATTGGAAGAAGTAAAAACAGTTGTAAGAGATAAAAATATTGACGAAAAGATTACTGTCGGACAGATCAAAAAGATGCTCACTGTTGAGGCAGTAACAAATACTGAAATTATTCGCGTATCGGTAAAAACCCCCGATAAAATGAAATCGCGTGAAATTGCAAACATTATTGCTGATGTTGCACCTGAAAAAATTCAAAAGTTCATTGAACGAAGCGATGTAAGAATTATCGACAGGGCGGAAACTGCACGAAGCCCCATATCTCCCAACGTACGTAACAATACAATTCTTGGTGCGCTTTTGGGCCTTATCCTCAGTATTTCATTCATTCTCCTCAGAGAACTTTTCGACGTGCGTGTAAAATCAGCGGACGATCTTGTTGCAAGATTTAAGTTGCCTGTTTTGGGTGCTATTCCCGAAATCAACATATCTTACGACGAGTCTTTGCTTGACGAAAACGCGTATAAATAAGAGCAGGAAAGGGAAGGAGGAAGAAAAATGGCTAATTTAATTTCGAATATGAGAAAGATCCCGACAAAGTTGGCTAAAAAGGGTTCAATGGGTTCAAGCTCTCCCCTTATTGTAAAAAGAGCGAGAATTCTTAACGATAAAAGTTCTTTCCACGTGAAAGAAGCGTATAAGGCACTCCGTACAAATATTGTGTTTGCCGTTCCTCATGACGGCCCCAAAAGAATAATTGTTACAAGCGCCCTTGCCGGTGAAGGTAAGAGTACAAACTGTCTTAATATTGCGATTTCTTTTGCGCAGACAGGTGCGAAAGTTCTTCTGGTAGACTGTGACCTTAGAAAACCCAACATTGCAAACCTTCTTAACATACAGTCATCACCAGGTCTTTCAAACGTTTTGGCAAATCTTAATACAATAGATTCTGTTGTGGTTCATTCTGAATATCCCAATCTGGATATCATTCCTTCCGGTGATATGCCTCCGAACCCTGCGGAACTTCTCGGAAGCGCTGCAATGCAGGAAACACTTGACAGACTTTCTGAAGTTTATGAATATATTTTCCTTGATACATCTCCCATCAACCTTGTAACTGATACAGCCGTTCTTTCTAAAATGGCTCACGGCATAGTTCTGGTTGTAAGACAGGGTAGAACTGATAAGGAAAATGTTGCGGAAGCGATTAAGAAACTTTCATTTGCAAACGCTAATATTATTGGTTTTGTATTAAACGGTCGACTCACTGATATCAAGATGGGTCAGCGTTACGGCAGACCGGGTTACTATCGTCGTGGCAAGGGTAAATATTATGGCAGAGGTTACTATGGTTACGGTTATGGCTATGGTTACGGCTATGGTAGAGGCTACGGTTACGGTGGTAAGTCGTACGGTTATACAAAAGAAACTGCGCCAAAGGAAGCTGAATCAAAAGAAAAGAAGTAAAAGATAGAAGGTTTTTATATGATCGATTTTCATACTCATATATTGCCCGAGATAGATGACGGTAGCAGTAGTGTATCAGAATCTGTGAATCTCCTCAAAATGCTTCAGGAACAGGGAATAAAAAAAGTTGTTTTGACACCGCATTTTTATGCGTATTCATCCTCGGCCGAATCGTTTTTTAAAAGACGTCGTGAGTCTCTTGAAAAACTTGTTAAAAAACTTCGGGAAGAGGAAATGGATATAGATATAGAGCTTTATCTGGGGTGTGAAGTTCTTTATTTTGAAGAACTTTGGCGACTTGAAGACCTCGATAATTATTGTATAGAGGGCACGAAGTATATCCTCGTTGAAATGACTTTTGATTCGTGGACAGATTCAATGATATATGACATTGAAAAGCTCATAACAAAAGGATATATCCCGATAATTGCGCATTTCGAGAGATATATCGCTTATAAAGGAAACAGGAAAAAGATTGATAAGCTTGTTTCTATGGGTGCATTACTTCAGATAAATTGTGATTTCATCAACCGCTTTGCAACAAGAGGGAAGGCTGTTAAATTCATAAAAAAGGACTATGTTACAGCCATTGGTACCGACTGTCATAATACAGAGAGTCGTGCGCCTAAGTACAGCACTGCGGATAAGATTCTCAAGAAAAAACTTTCTTCGCAGACTTATGAAAGATTACATAAAAAGCAGGGACGAATCTTAAGTAATGCAGAAAAGGTTTCAATAATGTAAAACTAAAACTCCGCTTTGGCGGAGTTTTGTTTGTTAACCAAAAACAGGTGATTTTATGAAATATAAAGAATACGACAGATGTACTCTTTGTCCCAGAAAATGCGGTGTTAATCGCAATATCGGAGAAAAAGGCGTCTGCTCTCAGACAGCACAAGTAAAAATAGGCAGAAATGCGCTTCATTATTGGGAGGAGCCTTGTATTTCAGGAGAAAATGGTTCAGGAACAGTGTTCTTTTCGGGGTGTCCTTTGCGCTGTGTGTATTGCCAGAACTATAATCTCGGAAGGGGCAAGGCAGGGCATAAACTTGAAGATAAGTCTCTTTGTGACATTTTTATAGACCTTCAGAATAAAGGTGCGCACAACATCAATCTTGTGACGGCAGAACATTTTGCACCACATATAAAAGATGCTGTTATAGAGGCAAGGGAAAATGGTCTGAAAATCCCCGTAATACTTAACAGCAGCGGTTATGTTTCGGCAGAGACACTTGAAATTTTAAAAGATATCATAGACGTTTATCTTGTTGATTTTAAATATATGGACAGTGAAATTGCGAAAAGCTATTCTTCGGCTCCTGATTATCCTGAAATCGCGAAAAAAGCTGTTTTTCAAATGGTTGAAGCTGTAGGAAAACCCGTTTTTGATGAAGATGGGATTTTGAAGAAAGGCGTTGTGGTAAGACACCTGTGTCTGCCTACTTGCGAAGAAGATTCAAAGGATATTATAAAGTACCTTTTCGACACCTATGCAGATAAAATCATTTACAGCATTATGCGTCAGTATACACCAATAAAAAAACACGAAAAATTCCCCGAGCTTAACCGTAAAATTACAGAAAAAGAATATGATGAGATAATAGATTTCTGTATTGAAATGGGGCTTGAAGATGCATACATTCAGGACGATGAGTGTGCTCTGGAAAGCTTCATTCCGGAATTTCAATAGATAAACGGCACTTTTTTATAAAAAGTGCCGTTTTTTGATGAGAAATATGTGCATTTTACTTGCAAATATATGTAAATAAATGCTATAATATATAATGAATTGTAATGTAAAAAACCGAAAGGAATGGTAATATAATGAGTAATGTATTTGACGTCTTAAAAGAAAGAGGGCTTCTTGCTCAGACAACACACGAAAACGAAATCCGCGAACTTCTCGGAAAGGAAAAAGTGACTTTCTACATTGGCTTTGACCCGACGGCAGACAGCCTCCATGTAGGACACTTTTTGCAGATGGTAGTTATGCGCCATATGCAGATGCACGGCCATCGTCCCATCGCGCTTGTAGGTGGTGGTACAGGTCATATTGGTGACCCTTCAGGAAGAACAGATATGCGTCAGATGATGACTAAAGAAACAATCGACCACAATTGCGAATGTTTCAAACAGCAGCTTTCTCGCGTAATTGACTTTTCTGATGACAAGGCAATTATGGTAAATAATGCAGATTGGCTTTTAGACCTTAACTATGTTGAGTTTATCCGCGATATCGGTGCACACTTCTCTGTTAATCAGATGCTCTCTGCAGAATGTTTCAAGCAGCGCCTTGAAAAAGGTCTTTCTTTCCTCGAATTCAACTATATGCTTATGCAGAGCTATGACTTCCTCATGCTCAGCAGAAAATATGACTGTAAGATTGAGCTTGGTGGCGACGACCAGTGGAGTAACATCCTCGGCGGTCTTGACCTTTGCCGTAAAAAGGACCAGAAGCAGGTTTACGGTATGACATTTACTCTTCTTACAAACAGCGAAGGTAAGAAGATGGGTAAAACTGCAAGCGGTGCTGTATGGCTTTCAGCTGAAAAGACAACTCCCTACGAGTTCTATCAGTACTGGAGAAATGTTGACGACGCTGACGTATGTAAGTGTCTTAAGCTTCTTACATTCGTTCCCATGGATGAAATCCGCGAATATGAAAAGCTTGAAGGCAGTCAGCTTAACCGTGTTAAGGAAGTTCTCGCTTATGAAGTAACAAAACTTGTTCATGGCGAAGAAGAAGCGAAGAAGGCGCAGGAAGCTGCAAAGGCAATCTTCTCAGGTGCAGGAGACAGCGCAAATATGCCTTCAGCACAGATTAGTGAAGCTGAAATCGGCGATGGTATAAAAATCCTCGACCTCCTTACAACTGTAAACTTCATTCCTTCAAAGGGTGAAGGTCGCAGACTCGTTCAGCAGGGCGGTCTCAGTGTGGATGGTGAAAAGGTAACTGAAATCGACTTCACAATCACAAAGGATAGCTTTAAAGAAGGCAAAATCATCGTTAAAAAGGGTAAAAAAGCTTTCCTCAAAATTGAACTTGCATAAAATCCTACCGGAAAGGCAGGTAAAAAAATGTCAGACATTATAATTTCGGGATATTACGGTCTTGGTAACAGCGGTGATGAAGCACTTCTTAAAAGTATTGTAGCAGATCTTAAAAGCATAAATCCTGACGTTACAATAACTGCGTTATCAGGAAATGCCAAATTGACAGAAAAGCTTTACGGAATAAAGACTATCAGCAGAATAAATCCGATTGCAATGATACGTGAATTCCGTAGTGCAAAACTTCTTTTAAGTGGTGGAGGAACTCTTATACAGGATGCCACCAGCACAAAAAGTCTTCTCTACTATTTGGGCATAATATCTCTTGCGAAAAAAATGGGTATGAAAGTTATGCTTTATGCTAACGGAATGGGCCCGATAAAAGACAAAAATATCAAAAAAGTGGAAAAGGTTTTGAATGAAGTGGAACTTATAACACTTCGTGAAAACACATCACTTGAAGAAATAAAAAGATGTTCCATAACAAAACCCGAGGTTGTAGTTACTGCAGACCCGGCGTTCAACCTTGAAGCATCGTCTCCCGAACGCGCTTGTGAAATTCTTAAAGAATACGGCATAGGCGAGGGGGAGAAGATTGTTGCTGTATCGGTCAGAGAATGCAAAGCGAACACAACAGATTTTGAAAAACAGCTTGCACAGGTTCTTGACAGCATAGCTGAGAAGGGGTATCTTCCGGTATTCATTCCTATGCAAAAGAAACTGGATTTTGACATTTCGCTGAAGGTTGCAGCCAAAATGAAGCATCAGGCCAAAATAATCGATTGCGAACTTTCTGTAGGCGAAATGCTCGCAATTATCGGCAGATGCTCAATTGTGTGCGGAATGAGATTGCATATGCTGATTTTCGCTTCCGTAATGAATGTTCCCATGGCGGGAATTGCGTACGACCCGAAAATAAAAGGGTTTATGGAATATATGAATCAGAATAATTATATCAACCTTGAAGAGTTTGATTGTGACAGATTTGAAAAAATTGTAGATAGTGTTCTGGAAAATCGCACAGAGTTAAAGGCTGAACTTGAAGAAAAATCTCAACCGCTTCGTGAAAAAGCGAAAAAGAATGCCTATCTGGCTCTTGAACTTATCAAGTGATTGAAAGAATGGTGAAGTAGTATGCTCAAAAAAGTACTGAAAATATTACTTATAATATTTATTGTGCTGGCAGTTATAGTCAGCGCCCTTACA
The DNA here is from genome assembly GCA_045660765.1 of Clostridia bacterium. Lineage (GTDB taxonomy): Bacteria > Bacillota > Clostridia > UMGS1883 > UMGS1883 > UMGS1883. The sequence goes on along the minus strand of JAZREK010000087.1, from coordinate 44,640 downwards.
ATCTGGCAATGGAAAAACATTCAAAGTATATTGCTCGGATTGCGTGCGGATTCAGGGGAAATACAAAGGCTTCGTGATGAAAACCAGACAAAACTTGTTGGAGACGTTAACGAGTTTATGGATATACCTCTTCGTGAAATGACGGAGGAGGAAAAAGCCCAGATTGAATCCGGTGAAGCCACTGTAAACGAAATCTATCAGAAAATATTTGAAGAAAAGATAGAAGAAGAAAAGAAAAAAGAACAAGAAAAAGCTCCTGAAGAAAACAATGACAAACAGCCTCAAAACAGCGGTGAAGAAGAAAAAAAGCCTTCCCAACCTGAGAAGGAGAAAATTGAAAAGGATAATAAGCCCGCTGAAGAAAAGCCTGCAAAGGATGAAAACACTAAACCTTCTGCAGAACCGGCAAAACCCGATAAAGATTTGCTGATAAGTGAGGCTATGGTTGATTTGTATGCTCTGCAAAACGAGTTTAATGCGAGAGCAGAAGCAACGATAAGACAAGGCGACAGTTACTATATGAGCATAAGAAAGCATCCACAGGATGCAGAGGCACGCTCCCAGACCATTTCGCATTTTACTCCGATTGTAAGAGGAATTGAGAGTGAATGCGACAAAAAAGTAGAGGCTGTCGTAGTAAAACTTGAAAATGATTTAAAAAGCATAGGTGCTGATACTTCTATAACAGAGACTATAAGGACAACTTATGCCAATGAAAAGCAACTTAAACTTTCTTATTACACAAACAAGTATCTTAAATAAAAATCTTGTACAGTGAAAATTTAAGGAAAAAGGAGAAGGAACATGCTTAAAAATCTTTCGTTCAAGGGTGGCGTTCATCCGAATGACAATAAAAAGCAAACTGCGGGAAAAAAGATTGAGATTATGGAAGTTCCCAAAATTCTTACATATCCCGTACAGCAACATTTAGGAGCTCCTTGTACACCTTGTGTGCAGGTTGGCGACTATGTGAAAATGGGTCAGAAAATAGCGGATAGTGATGCGTTTGTGAGCGCGCCTGTACACGCTTCTGTTTCCGGTACTGTTGTTGATATAAAACCTTGTCCCGTGTGGAACGGCAACATGGTGCAGTCTATAATTATTGAAAACGACTTCACAGATACACTTGACGAAAATATTAAGCCCATTGACTACAAGTCAATTGATCCCGATGAAATTCCCGGTATCATCCGCGATGCAGGCGTTGTAGGTATGGGTGGTGCAACATTCCCCACACATATCAAGCTTAATCCCCCGGATAAGAGCAAGATTGACACAATCATAATCAACGCCGCTGAATGTGAACCCTACATAACAAGCGACCATCGTGTAATGCTTGAAACTCCCGAAGAAGTTATAGAAGGACTTCAGATAATCCTTAAGAGATTTGGAATTACAAATGGCCATATTGCGATTGAGGATAATAAGCCTGATGCAATAAAGCTTATGAAAGAAAAGTGCGCAGGAACAGGTATCAGTGTTGATACACTCAAGAAAAAGTATCCTCAGGGTAGCGAAAAGCATCTTATATATGCCGTTACGAAAAGAAAAGTTCCGATTGGAAAACTTCCTGCTGATGTTGGTGTTATTGTTGTAAACGTTGATACATGTACTGCTATCGCAAGAAAGTTTAAGTATGGAACACCTCTTATGCGCAGAATAGTGACAGTTGTAGGTACTCCTTTTGCAAACGAGGTTAACTACAATGTCCGTATCGGTACAGGTATTGATTACGTAATCGAAAAAAATGGTGGGTTCCGTGAAGAACCCGGCAAGGTTATAATCGGTGGACCCATGATGGGTGTTGCACAGTTCAGACTTGATATTCCCGTAATCAAGGGTACGTCAGCTGTTCTTGCATTTACCGCAAAGGAAGCACAAATTCCCAAAGAAGAAAATTGTATCAGATGCGGAAAGTGCGTCCAGAATTGTCCGATGAATCTTATGCCCCTTCATCTTCAGCAATATGCAGATGCTGATAATATGGAGGCTTGCGAAAAATACAATGTTACTGCATGTATTGAATGCGGATGTTGCAGCTATGGATGCCCATCAAAAAGACAGCTTGTACAATCTATTCGTATAGCGAAAAGAAAAGTTATGAGTATTCAGCGTGAACGTGCACAAAAGAAGTAAGAAAGGAAGGGTTAAAATATGGAAAATTTAAAACTTTCAGTTTCATCTACTCCGCATATCAGATCGAAAAACAGCATTCAGGATGTTATGTATGATGTTATATTTGCTCTTTTCCCGGTAGCATTGGCATCGGTCCTTCTTTTCGGACAGCGTGCACTTTCTGTAATGTTGGTCAGCGTTATCTCATGCGTAGGCTTTGAATGGCTCTATACGGTGTTGACACATCAAAAACGCACAATAGGCGACTTAAGTGCTGTTGTAACGGGCCTTTTGTTTGCGTTTTGTTTACCGGTAAATGTTCCTTACTACATAATTGTTATCGGTGCGTTTATTGCAATTATTGTTGCAAAACAGTTCTTTGGCGGTATTGGTCAGAACTTTATGAACCCTGCTCTTATAGGTCGTGTGTTCGTGCTTGCATCATTCCCCGTTGCACTTACTACATATCCTTCAGAGAGTGTTAATTTCTTTGAAAAAAAGGCAGACATTATAACCGGCGCAACCCCCCTTTCAACAGAATGGTCAAAGGCTATTCCTACTATAAAGGAACAGTTTTTCGGCGTTCTTGAAAGCGGTGAACCGCTTCCCGGTTGTATCGGTGAAACTTGTGCGATTGCAATACTTATCGGACTTGTTTACCTTGTTGTCCGCAAAGTAATATCACTTAGAATCCCGCTCGCTTTTATTGGAAGCGTGTTTGTAATGACACTTCTTTGCGGTGATAGCGCTGTTGCAAGTATCCAGAATCCTCTTGCGGCAGTCCTTTCAGGTGGTGTGCTTCTCGGTGCAGTATTTATGGCAACTGACTATGTGACTACTCCCACAACTCCGTGGGGACAGATAATCTTTGGAATAGGATGCGGTGCTATCACTTGCGTAATCCGATTCTGGGGTGGCTATCCTGAAGGTGTAAGTTTTGCTATTCTTCTTATGAATATTCTTACTCCCCTCATTGAAAAATGGACGATGCCCAAGGCGTTTGGCCTTGTGAAAGAATAAGGGGAGGTAGAAATAATGAAAAAAGAATTTGTTAAACTTTCAGTTATTCTTTGTGTTATTACACTTGTTGCAGCGCTTCTTCTTGCGGGTGTAAATAAAATTACTGCTCCCCGAATTGCAGAAGCTGACGCGAAGGCGACTGAAGAAGCTATGAAGGAAATCATCCCTGAAGCAGACAGCTTTGAAGAATTAAATGAAGATGTAACTATGGCAAAAAAAGACGGTGAAGTAATCGGTTACTGCACAAAAGTAACTACAACAGGTTACGGCGGAGACATTTCCATGATGGTAGGTATTGATACGTATGGAGTTGTTTGCGGAATCGAAATTTTAAGCCACAGCGAAACTGCAGGTCTTGGTGCGAAAATCACTGAAGATGGCTTTAAATCACAGTTCAAAGGTAAAAATGCTATCCTTGAGGTAGTAAAAACAAAAACAGAAAACCCCGACCAGTTTACTGCAATTACAGGTGCTACAATAAGCAGTCGCGGTATTGCAGAAGGTATAAAAATGGCAGATGAGCTTGTTGCTAAGGCGGTAGAGGAGGCAAGAGCAAAATGATTAAAACGATAAAAAACGGTATAATCACAGAGAACCCTACCTTTATGCAACTTCTGGGTATGTGTCCCACACTTGCCGTTACAACTGCTCTTTCTAACGGAATTGGTATGGGCCTTTCAGTAACGTTTGTACTTACTCTTTCAAACATACTTATTTCTATTTTGAGAAAAATCATTCCGCAGAAAATCAGAATTGCGGCATACGTTGTAATTATCGCCACATTCGTAACAATAGTTGACCTTGTTTTGAAGGCGTATATTCCCGCACTTTCAAAATCACTCGGTCTTTTCATTCCGCTTATCGTTGTTAACTGTATCATTCTTGCACGCGCAGAGGCATTTGCTTCTAAAAACGGTGTGCTTAAGTCAGCTGCAGACGGTATCGGTATGGGCCTTGGTTTCACTATTGCACTTTCAATTATTTCTGCAATCAGAGAAATCCTTGGTGCAGGAACAATTCTTGGCTACAGCGTAGGAATTACATCTCCTGCAACAATAATGCTTCTTCCCCCGGGCGGATTCCTTACACTCGGAGTTCTTCTGGGTATTATCAATGTCATTAAGAATAAGAAAGGGGAGAGATAAATGACCGCGCTTATAGGAATCGCTTTAACATCGATTTTTGTGCAGAACTTTGTTCTTGTAAAATTCTACGGCATATGTCCTTTCCTCGGCGTATCAAAGAAGCTTGATACAGCGCTCGGTATGGGTATGGCAGTTACATTTGTAATGACCCTTGCCTCTATTATGACATGGCTTTGTCAGAAATTTGTTCTTGTGCCTCTTAATATCGAATATATGCAGACTATCGCATTTATCGTAATTATCGCAGCACTTGTACAGTTTGTTGAAATGTTTTTGCAGAACTCAATTCCTTCGCTTTATAGCGCGCTTGGTATTTATCTTCCGCTTATTACTACAAACTGTGCAGTACTTGGTGTAGCACTTCTTAACGTAAGAACTGCATCAGTTATCAATCCTGCTTCAGCAAGCTATACTCTTATTGAAACAATTATCAACGGTTTTTCAGCCGGTGTAGGCTTTATGCTTGCAATAGTGCTTTTTGCAGGTGTCCGTGAAAGACTTGAAAGCTCTAAAATCCCGAAAGCATTGGAAGGTATGCCTATTGCACTTATCAGCGCATCTCTTCTTGCTATGGCATTTTTGGGATTTCAGGGAATGTCTTTTTGAGAAAGGATTGAGTAAACTATGAAAGAAATAATTTATCCTATGCTCTCAATGGGCGCATTAGGACTTGTCCTTGGAGCACTTCTTGCAATAGCATCAAAAATATTTGCCGTTGAAAAAGACGAAGTAGCAGAAGCTATCACCGAGGTTCTTCCCGGTGCAAACTGCGGTAGCTGTGGCTTTGCAGGTTGTAGTGCATATGCAAACGCAATTTCAAAGGACGGCGCAAAAATAAACGCTTGTAGTCCCGGCGGACAGAATGTTGCCGATGCAATTGCAGGGATTTTAGGTGTTGAAAGTGCACAGGTTGAAGAAAAAATAGCTGTTGTTCGTTGTAACGGAACACACGATGTTGCAACAGACAAATTTGAATACACAGGTATAAAAGATTGTGGCGCAGTTGCCGCTCTTCAGGGTGCAGGACAGAAATCATGCGACTATGGTTGTCTTGGATTCGGAAGCTGTGTAAAGGTATGTTGTCGCGGTGCTATTTCGATTGTCGACGGTATAGCAGTTATCGATATTGATAAGTGTGGCGGTTGTGGCGAATGTGTCGCAGTTTGTCCTAAACATCTTATCGAGGTTGTTCCGAAAACGACGAAATACGTTGTGAAGTGTCAGTCTTGTGACAAGGGCGCACAGATGAAGGAAAAGTGCTCTGTCGGATGTATCGGATGTAAGATTTGTGAAAAGAACTGTGAAGCAGGTGCTATCACAATAGAAAATAATCACGCAGTAATCGATTATTCAAAGTGTACAGGTTGTGGCGTTTGTGCACAAAAATGTCCTAAGAAGATAATAAAACCTGTCATAGAAGAGGAGAACTCAGTTGAAAAGAGTGCTGAACAGAACTAAAGGTATATTTCTTGCGCTTGCATACGCTGTGTTATACCCGGTTATAGGCTTTTTTGTCTATCTTATATACGCACAGTGGCTGAGAATGGGTGGAGACCTTACTGCGAGCGAAATTGAAACAATTACAAACAATAAATCGTTTGCACTTGCTGTTATAATTTCGCTTGTTTCTGTATGGATATACCTTTTGATATGTAAACTCAGGAAAAAAGAAATTTCAGAATATATACATACAAAAAAAGCTCCGCTTATGATATTTGCGATGTCAGCGGTTGTAGCGATAGGTACACGTATTATTGTTATGGTGTATTACTATCTGGTTCAAAATGTTGCGGTGTTTGAAAAATCCATAGTAGAATCCGCGTCTGTTGAGCCGCGCCTTTACAGCAGAATGGATTATGCAATCGCGTTTTTCAGCATTTTGATAGTAGCACCGCTGTTTGAAGAATTTTTGTTTCGTGGATTTATAATGGGTGAACTTAAAAAAGTTATGCGTCCCTGGGCTGCGATATTGCTTCAGGCGGTAATTTTCGGTGCATCCCATGGTTTCCTTTTTCAAAGCGTTTTTGCCGCTTTTGCGGGACTATTCATTGGAATAATTTACCACAGAACAAAAAATATTTTCAGCGCAGCGCTCTGCCACAGTGTGTTTAATTTTACTTCAGTATTTATGCTTACAGGCATTGGAATACAAGGTAGCATACTTTTTGTGGCAATAGGAATAGTTGTTACAGGTCTTGGACTTTTTTACATTTATGCAAATACAGATTAAAGGATGATTTATTATGATTAAGAAGTACGAAGTATCAGAAATTGATTGCGCAGTATGTGCAGGTAAAATTGAAGATGCAATCAAGAAAATTGACGGCGTAAAGGACGCACAGCTCAATTTCATTATGCAGACTCTTACCGTTGAAGCGGAAGAGGGAGATTTTGCCCGCCTTGAAAAAGAAATTGTAAAGGCCGGCAGAAAAACAGAAAGAGATTTTGAAATCAGCGAGGCATAATATGACTAAACGCCAGAAACGAAATCTTAAAAGAATAATAATTGCCTTTGCTGTGTTTTTAGCAGGGGCATTTATTCCGTATGAATTCGCGAAAATTGCTTTGCAGATATTAGCATATCTTCTCGTCGGTTACGATGTACTCATCTCTGCGGTAAGAAAGATTTTCCGCGGTGACTTTTTCGACGAGGAATTTTTAATGACACTTGCAACGGCAGGCGCTGTTGCAATGCAGGAATATTCCGAAGCGGCAATGGTAATGATTCTTTACCAGACAGGCGAACTTTTTCAGGGTATTGCAGTCGGTAAAAGTCGTAAGTCTATAAAGGAACTTATGAAAATAAAACCGGACTTTGCAACTGTCCTTCGCGATGGTCAGGAAATAAAAGTCGCTCCCGAAGAAGTTTTAAAGGATGAAATCATCCTTGTTCTTCCCGGTGAAAAGGTTGCACTTGACGGCGTTATTGAAGAAGGCATTTCAAGCTTTGACTCGTCGTCGCTTACAGGCGAAAGTATGCCTGTTACAATCGGCGTTGGGGAAAAGGTGGCAAGCGGCACAATAAACCTTGACAGCCCCGTTAAAATACGTGTCAGCGGTGTCTATGCAGAAAGTACGGTTGCGAAAATTCTGCACCTTGTAGAGAACTCTGCGGCACATAAATCACAGTCTGAAAAATTCATTACAAAGTTTTCGCGCAGATATACACCGCTTGTACTCTTGGCGGCTGTAATTACGGCGTTTTTACCCCCGATTGCATTTGGTCAGCCGTTTATGGTCTGGATAAGACGCGCACTTGTATTCCTTGTTGTATCGTGCCCTTGTGCACTTGTTATTTCAGTTCCGCTTTCATTCTTTGGCGGTATTGGTGCGGCATCTAAAAAGGGTATACTTATAAAGGGCTCAAGCCATCTTGAAATGCTTTCCAAGGTTTCACAGATTGCGTTTGACAAGACGGGAACACTTACACGTGGCGGATTTTTCGTTACAAAAACCGTTACTGAAGATTGTGATAAAGAAACACTATTGGAAATTGCCGCACATCTTGAAAGCTTTTCAACGCATCCGATTGCGCTTTCCATAGTCAGGGAATACGGAAAAGAAATTGACAAAGACCGCATAAGTAACGTCATAAATATTGCGGGGCGTGGCATCAAGGCAGAACTTGACTTAAAAGAAGCGCTCGCAGGTAATATTGACTTTATGCGAGAGAATAATGTGCCCGCAAAAGATATTGAGGTAGAGGGTACAGTTGTCCACATTGCCTGTGACAATAAGTATCTCGGTGCGATTGTTCTTTCTGATGAAAACAAGGAAGATTCAAAAGAAGCGATTGAAAATCTTAAAAAACACGGTATAAAGAAAACAATAATGCTCACCGGTGACAACCCCCTTGTCGCAGTGCGCATCGGTAATGAGCTTTTGATTGATGAAATTCACGCGTCACTGCTTCCGGCAGATAAGGTTGAAAAAGCTCTTTCTCTTAAAGGGGAAGAGGGTAAACTTGCTTTCGCAGGCGACGGTATTAACGACGCTCCCGTGCTTTCCTGCGTTGACGTAGGTATTGCAATGGGCGCACTCGGTAGCGACGCTGCAATTGAGGCAGCCGATGTTGTTATTATGAATGACTCGCTCGTTGCCGTAGGGGAGAGTATTAAAATCGCGCGCAAGACAATGCGAATTGTACGACAGAATATCGTAATGTCGATTGCTATAAAGTTTGGAGTAATGCTGCTCAGCGTACTTGGATTTGATAATATGTATGCGGCTATATTTGCCGATGTAGGTGTAATGGTAATAGCCGTCTTAAATTCCATGCGAATGTTACGGTATAAATAAAGCAGCACCGAACACAAAACGCAAATGAGCGATATGTGTTTCTTTTAATAAGATACTTAACATAGTTGCTTTAATTATTTAATGTAGGAATCCGCGAAAGTGGATTCCTATTTTTATTGCGTTTTGTTAGCTACAAACTTCACCCGCGGAGTATCTATATACACCTACGGGTTCAGTTTGTAACTTCTGCACTACTTTCTTTCTACCTTTGCGGTATAAATAAAGCATAACAAAAAAGGTGATAGCAATTGCTATCACCTTTGATTATAATCTTCTCTGGTTAACTAAGGAGATTATTTGTTTTTTGCAAAGCATTCACTGCAGTAAACAGGTCTGTCGTCCTTGGGAACGAAAGGAACCTTTGCTTCGCCACCACAATCAGCGCAAACAGCAGTATACATTTCTCTGCTTTCTCTGAGTGATGCTTTCTTTGCAGCACGGCATTCCTTACATCTCTGGGGTTCGTTCTGGAAGCCCTTTTCTGCATAAAATTCCTGTTCGCCAGCTGTGAACACGAATTCCTGTCCGCAATCTTTGCAGACTAATGTCTTGTCTTCGTACATTTTGAATCTCCTTACTTTACCTAAAAAATATTTTTACCCATTAAGGTTAACACACCTTTTTGGGCATATAGCGTTTTAATCATCAGCCACAATTTTTTCAAACTTTTTCTTTATGCGCTGAAGTGCATTGTCAACTGACTTGGGAGTTTTGCCGATTTCTTTGCCGATTTCAACATAACTTTTTCCCTGAAGATACAGCGAAAGAACCTGAAACTCAAAATCGGAAAGAAGACGAGCCATTTCCTGACCAAGGGTATCTGCATTTTCCTTTTCAATGAAAATCTCTTCAGGATTCAGTGCCTTGGTCTGTCCCAATATATCAGCCAACGTAGAGTCATCGTCACCGTCGTTAACGGATTTATTAAGCGATATATAAAAATTAAGAGGTGCATGCTTCTGTCTGCTGGCATTTTTCACAGCTGTGAGAATCTGCCTTGTAACGCAAACATCCGCAAACGTTTTAAAAGTTACGCCGCGCTCACTGCTGAAGTCCCTGACCGCCTTAAACAGACCAATCATACCCTCCTGAATTATGTCATCTCTATCCGCGCCTGCTATAAAGTATGAAAGTGATTTGTTACGCACATGAACAAAATATTTGCCGAGTAAGTGATCAAGTGCGCGATCATTGCCCTTCTGGGCAAGAGCTACCAAATCTTCATCGTTAAATGAGGCAAAGCTTTTTTCAGATGTCTTGTCCATATAACTCACCCCAATATATACTTTAACTATAACACTGTAAAATATAGTTGTCAAGGAAAAAAGTGCAGTAAATTGCACAACCGAAGACAATTTTCTGCACTTTTTTTGTATAGTTTTACCAAAAATACGAAAAATATTCCGTTTTATCGAAAATTAGACATTAATCCTCAATATTGTTGACCATCATTTCCTGATACTCGGTTCTGCTAATCAAAACCTTACGCGGTTTACTTCCCTCGTGCGGGCCGATAATACCACGTTCCTCAAGCTGGTCTATAAGTCTTCCGGCACGTGAATAACCAACCTTGAGCTTTCTCTGGAGAAGCGAAGCACTCGCCTGACCAAGCTCAACTACAATGCCGATTGCCTGCGGAAGAAGGTCGTCTGCATCTGAATCATCACTTGCAGAGTGATCTTCAACACCGTTTTCGATATGTTCGATTATATCCTCGTTATAATGAGCCGACGAATCCGACTTAACAAACTCAACAATTTTTTCGATTTCCTTATCCGATACAAACGCACCCTGAATACGCTTGGGCTTACTTGCACCCATAGGAAGGAACAGCATATCACCTTTACCGAGGAGCTTTTCAGCACCACCCATATCAAGGATTGTACGGCTGTCAATCTGGCTTGAAACGCTGAATGCAATACGGCTCGGCACGTTTGCCTTGATAAGACCTGTGATAACGTCAACGCTGGGACGCTGTGTAGCGATTACAAGATGCATACCTGCCGCTCTCGCCATCTGTGCAAGACGACAGATAGAATCTTCAACCTCGTGCGGAGAAACCATCATAAGGTCAGCAAGCTCGTCAATTACGATAACAATCTGTTCAAGCTGTCTGTCACCGCTGAGTGCCGCATATTCATTATACCCTTTTATGTCACGAACATTCGCTGTTGCGAACATACTGTAACGTTTTACCATTTCCTGAACTGCCCAGTTAAGAGCACCTGCAGCACGTCTCGGGTCTGTTACAACGGGGATAAGAAGATGGGGGATACCATTGTAAACGCCAAGTTCAACAACCTTGGGGTCGATAAGAATAAGCTTAACTTCGTTGGGGTCTGCCTTGTAGAGAATACTTGTGATAAGTGAGTTTATACATACACTCTTACCACTACCGGTAGCACCGGCGATAAGCATATGAGGCATCTTTGAAATGTCGCTTACGATAGGTTGTCCCGAAATATCTTTACCCATTGCAAAAGCGGTTTTTGAGCCGAATTTTCTGAATTCGTCACAATCAATTACATCGCGAAGAGGCACCATTGAAGTGCTCTTGTTGGGGATTTCAATACCGACTGCCGCTTTTCCTGGGATAGGAGCTTCAATTCTTACACCGAACGCCGCAAGGTTAAGTGCAATATCATCGGCAAGATTTACGATCTTACTTACCTTTACACCTGCCGAGGGCTGAAGTTCAAATCTTGTTACACTGGGTCCCTTACTTACTTCAAGCACCTTTGCCTCAACACCGAAACTTGCAAGTGTGTCAACAAGCTTTTTCGCCTGTGTGCGAAGGTCCTCGGGTCTGTCCTGACCACCTGAAGGAGCTTTCGCCTTCATGAGAAGGTCAATGGGGGGGAATGTGTATTCTATATAATCTGTTTCGATTTCGTCTTCTGTAACGGCGATGGGGGTGGTGTCTTCTTTTTCTTCTTCAACGCCACCGGATTCTTCCATTGCCATTTTCTTTATATCATCGGGAATATCAACCTTTTTTGCCTTCGCAATATCGTCAGGCTTATCGCTGTAGAGATTGATTTTAAATTCCGGCGAAGCTTCTGAATCTGAAGATTCCTCTTCCTGAGCTTCTTTTTTCTTCGCTTTCTTTTCCTTCTTTTCTTCTTCCAAAACGGCTTTGGGAAGCTTTATTTTTTTCTTCTTTTTCTTTTCAGAATCATCTACGCCACTGACTTTAATTTCTTCATCGGTGTCTTCTTCATCTTCCTTATTGAAATGTTCAGCAAGCATTGAAGAAACAAGATTTGCGAATTTAATAAACGGCTGTGTTCCTGTCGCGATTACAAATGAAGCAAGCGCCAATGTAAGTAAAATTACACAAGAACCGGCAGTATCTACAAGGGTTTTTAATGGCAATGCCAAAAATGCGCCTATAAATCCACCTGAAGAATATTCCTTACTGCTATCACGAATTATTTCGAGAATAGCCTTGGTACTGCTACCTGTAAAGAAATTAGCGTGGGCAGATGCAAAGTAAAGCGTGTGAAGGGCGGCAAAGCACATCACTGAAATGCACGCAAATACATAGCGATATTTGTGAGGAGTAATTTTGCCCTTTACAAAAATATGAACCGTAGCAGCAGAAAAGATTAACGGTATTGTAAAGCACATACTTCCAAGCAACGTTCTGCCGATACCTCTTAAAAGCCTGCCTATCATTCCGAATGCGTTAAAATAGTATGAAAGGATTAAAATAAGCGCCGAGGCAACAAGGCAAATCAGACGAAGTTCTTTTGCAGGATATTTTGCCGCAGAAGACTTAGTCGTAGAGCGTGAAACTGTTTCTCTTGATGTCAGCTTTTTCCCTGAAGGGGAACGCTTCTTTTTAGAAGTCGAAGTTTTCTTTTTTGTTGTTTTTGTCATTTTATTTACATCCCTTTAGATAGTAAAATTAAGAATTATTGCAACGATACCTGCAAGTGTACAGTAGATTGAAAAGTAAGAAAGCTTACTCTTTTCAACGATTTTGAGAAGAAACTTTATTGCGAAATATCCGCTTACTGCAGCGGTGATCATACCAACTGCGACGGGGAGGAGCGAAAGTGTCTGTGATGTAGCTTCAAACATATCCTTTATATCAAGGACAAGTGCACCTAAAATTGCAGGGATTGACATAAGGAACGAAAATCTTACTGCAGTTTGCTTGTTAAGTCCGCAGAAAAGTCCGCCCACTATTGTACTTCCACTACGGCTGATACCGGGAAGTGTTCCAAGTCCCTGAAAACAACCTACACAAAATGCACGCTTCACGGACATCTTCTCAATATCAACATTTCCGCCTGCAAGCTTTTCGCTGAGGAAAAGAAGTATCGCAGTTATGATAAGGAAAATACCAATCTGCCACAGGGCGGGGTTTTCGATAATATCGCCAAGTAAAAGTGCTGCAAAAACAGCAGGGATTGTAGCCGCGATAAGCATTATGATAAGTCTGCGGTATGTAAACTCGCGAAGGCGTAATCCCTTGCCCTTGCACACATCACCAATCATCGCGAAAAATGCCTTTATCATTTCCCATATGTCCTTTTTATAAACTATAAATACCGCAACAAGCGTTGCAACATGCAGAAGAATATTGAAAGACAGAAGATTGTCTGCTTCGGGGTCCATTCCCATAATTTTTCCTGCAATAGCAAGGTGGCCCGAAGAAGAAATCGGTAAAAATTCACTTATTCCCTGAATAAGTCCAAGTATTAATGCCTTAATAACTGACATACATAGCTCCTCCATTATATAATATTATCTATATTATACCATATATAGTGGGAAAAATCTACTGTTTTTTTATTATATAGGAAATTGTGTAAGCAATTGCTTGTAACAAAAAAGTCTACCTATAAAATCGTGAGCGAAGCGAACATCGATTGCCGAAGGCGACTTTTTTATTTTAATGAATGTTAATCGGTTGACAACAGCTCCTCAAAAATGTATAATTTAGGGGACGGGGGAGTTTCTGTAACCCGAAGGTGTAACAGAAACTGCCCTGTCCCCAATCAAACAGGTGCACAAAAAACTGCCCTGTCCCAAAAACGGAGGTGTAATTATGGATTGTTTATTCTGTAAAATAATAAATGGCGATATTCCTTCTGCAAAAGTGTATGAGGATGATAAGGTTCTCGCGTTCCGCGATATTGAACCTCAGGCACCTGTGCATATTCTCATCATTCCTAAAGAGCATATTAAATCCGCAAATGAAATAAATGATGAAAACTGCGCAATAGTAGGTCATATCTTCTCTGTTGCATCAAAGATTGCCGAGCAGGAAGGTATCGCGCAGGATGGATATCGTATCGTAAATAATTGCGGAGAGGGCGGCGGACAGACAGTAGGCCACCTTCATTTCCATATGCTTGGCGGACGTGCTCTTGCATGGCCTCCCGGCTAATTAAAGCAGATTTTATTGTTGCAGTGATAATTCACTGCAACAATATTTTTAGAAAGAAGTTTTATTATGAGAAAAATCATAGATTTTCACGCACATATATTCAATCCCAAGATTGCGCATCTTGCGATTGCCAATCTTGAACAGCATTATGGTATGCCTTGGGAAGGCCTTGGCACATTTACCGATATGCGTGATGAAATGGAAAAATCAGGCTTTTATAAAGCGGTTATATTTTCAACACCGACAAAGCCTACGCAGGTAGTTATAAATAACGACTTCCTGTTCAATTTAAGAGATGAGCGCTTTATAGTTTTCGGCTCGGTACATCCTGATTTTGACGATGTGAAGGGCGAAATTCAGCGCGTAAAGAATCATGGTCTTTTGGGGTTCAAGTTTCATCCCGATTTTCAGGCATTTAATATAGATGACGATAAGGCACTTTTAATGTATGACGCAATAGGAAGTGATTATCCGATAGTGCTTCACGTAGGGGATAAGAAGCTTGATTTTTCAAATCCCGAGCGCCTTGCAAGAGTGCTTGAAAAATTCCCCGAGCACAAGTTTGTAGCAGCTCATATGGGCGGTTACAGCACGTGGGACAAGGAAGCAAAAGCTCTTGTCGGCAAAAACGTGTGGTTTGACACATCAAGCACCATGTGGGAAGTAACACCTGACAAAATGCTTGATATGATTCGTGCACACGGTGCGGATAAGGTGCTTTTCGGAAGTGATTATCCTGCCGTTTCGCTTAAAAAGGAAGCGGAGAAAATTGCGGCACTCGGTCTTACCGAGGAAGAACTTGAAAAGATATTTTATACCAATGCTAAAAATTTATTGGGGTTGGAAGAATGATTGGTCTTGAAGAAAGCTTAAAACAAAACGGAATATATGTTACCTCTACAAAAGGCGACAGTATGAATCCTATGCTTGTTGAGGGAAGGGATAAGGTTATAATTGTACCTCCCGTATTTCCCCTTAAAAAGCACGATATCCCCGTTTATAGAAAACAGGGGCATTACACTATGCACCGAATTGTAAAGGTTACAAAAAAAGGCTATATTATCTGCGCTGATAATCGTGGCGTGCTTGAAACCGCTGTTAAGGAAAGCGATATTGTCGGTGTGCTTGAAGGTTTTTATCAGGGGGATAAATATATTGGCAGGGAAGATGAGACATATTGGGAATATGCGAAACTTGCCGAAAAAACACTTTTAAAGCGAGTTGTAAAAAGATATACCAAAAGAGCAATTGAAAAAATTAAGAGAGCAATAAAAGGGGAGACCACCTATGAAAAAAGATGAAATTTTAGCAAAAGCTTTGGGTCTTAATAATCCTGATAATCGCTATCATATAACTGTTGAGGATGACAAAATCATCACACGCGTTAAATGGATGGATGCAACTTTCTTTGATCCAAGCTCTGTTTCGGATGAAGTTAAGAATTTTGAATATGTGGTAAAAATCCATAATAACGGAAAGTATTCCGAGCTTGACAAATCCGTCGAAACAGTAGCAAGAACTTCAGGCGGAAAGTTCAATTGGAATAAGGAGATATTTGTCGGAAAGCAAATTACATTTGACAGAACTATCGGAATCGGAAAGGACCGAAAAGACGATAGTGTCGGAATTGTCGATAATGGTTTTTATTCGGAAGAATACAAACAGCCGGTACGAACACTACTGAAAGAGGCCGGCTATAAAAAGAAAATGGGATTCACCGGTAAATTATTCCTGATAACCGGAATAATTGTCTTTTTAATCCTTATTGCTGCGTTTTCTTTTGTTTTTAGTGCAGAAGATAAAACAGTGGTAACAGGAGAAGAATTTGTTGCTTTGGCTGAAGAAGAGGGATACACAACCGGCGTTGACCATAATTTTCTTAATGCAAATAAAGACAACTACGAGGAAATGTATATCGCACTTGCTTCAGGTAACGCGTATCAGATAGAGTGGTATAATTTAAAAGATAAGGAAGTAGCAAATAACTTTTTTGAAAATATAAGGGTTCAGATTGAAGAAAAAGAGACAAGCAGTTCATCTTCTGCAAAACTTGCAAATTATGCTTGGTTCAAGGCTACGACAAATGATAGCTATTTATACATATCGCGTGTTGAAGATACAGTTGTTTTTTTGGCGGTGGAGAAAGAATTCAGAAGCGAAGCTGAAGCTTTTATAGAAAAATTAGGATACTAATAAAAAGGCTATGGTTTAAAACCATAGCCTTTTTTTATGCGAATTTCTTTATGTATTCAATCTGTCTTTCGATTGATGCTACTGATGTACCACCTGCTGAAATACGCTTTTCTGCGCAGTTCTTAAGGTCAATATCAGCATACAAATCTTCTTCAAAAAGATTGTCGAATTCTTTGTATTCGGAAAGAGTAAGTGTTTCAAGTGTCTTTCCTTCAGCAACGCACTTTCCGACAATCTGACCTACTGTTTTGTAAGCTGTGCGGAAAGGCTGACCTTTCTTAACAAGGTAGTCTGCAAGGTCTGTCGCATTGATGAAGCCTTCGCCTGCAGCAGCGTACATCTTATCAGCGCGAACTGACATTGTCTCAATCATCGGTGCGAATACGCTAAGGCACTTCTTAACAGTTTCGCTGCTGTCAAAGATTGCTTCCTTATCTTCCTGCATATCCTTGTTGTATGCAAGGGGAAGACCCTTTAAGATTGTAAGCATTGCCATAAGGTCGCCGTAAACACGACCTGTCTTACCACGAACAAGTTCTGCCATATCGGGATTCTTCTTCTGCGGCATAATTGATGAACCTGTTGTGTATGAATCGTCAAGCTCAACGAACTTGAACTCCCATGATGACCAGAGGATAACTTCCTCGGCAAATCTTGAAAGGTGTGTCATAATAAGAGCAAATGCACTCATAAGTTCAACACAGAAATCACGGTCAGAAACACCGTCAATACTGTTTAATGTAATGCCGTCAAATCCTAAAAGCTCGGCTGTCATATCGCGGTTTGTTTCGTATGTTGTACCTGCAAGCGCGCAAGAGCCAAGGGGAGAGAAGTTCATTCTTCGGAGTGCATCTTCAATTCTTCCTATATCGCGGATGAACATCATCGCATACGCACAAAGATGATGCGCAAACATAATCGGTTGAGCACGCTGAAGATGTGTATAACCGGGAAGAATTGTTTCCTTATTTGCTTCAGCCTGAACGAGAATCGCTGAAAGAAGCTTCTTTATAAGCGCAATAATCTCATTCGCCTCATCGCGCATGAAAAGACGGATGTCAAGCGCTACCTGATCGTTACGGCTTCTTGCGGTATGAAGTCTTTTACCTACATCGCCGATGCGCTTTGTAAGTTCAGCTTCAACAAACATATGTATATCTTCTGCGTCAAAATCAAAACCAAGAGTGCCACTTTCAAGGTCAGCAAGGATTGACTGGAGTCCCTTGATGATTGTTTCTGAATCTTCTTTTGAAATAATATTACAAGCGGCAAGCATTGTTGCGTGTGCAATAGAGCCTGTTATATCCTGCTTGTACATTTTACAGTCAAAATGTATGGATGAATTAAAGTCGTCGGCCTCTTTATCAAGTGCTTTTGAAAAGCGACCTGCCCACATCTTGTCCATAGGAATACCTCCTGATAAAAGTAGTAAACTGAAGCAAGGCAATTTGCCTTGCTTCAGTTGTTAATTCTGCATTCTGCATTTGCAAAAAATGAATTATTCTTTCCGAATTATTTATTTTTTGCATCAACCATTGCCTGTACTGCGATGGGAAGACCATAAAGGTTGATGAAGCCTTCAGCATCCTTCTGGTTGTAATCGCTTTCACCGAATGTTGCGATTTCTTCAGAGTAGAGTGAGTAATCGCTCCATACACCTGCGTTGATCATGTTACCCTTGTAAAGCTTAAGTCTTACCTTACCTGTAACGTTTTCCTGTGTCTTGTCAACAAATGCGCTGAGAGCTTCACGAAGGGGAGTGAACCACTGACCATCGTAAACGAGTTCAGCAAATGTGATTGCAAGACGCTGTTTGTGATGAAGAGTCATTCTGTCAAGACAGATTGATTCAAGAACGCTGTGAGCCTTGTAAAGGATAGCACCACCGGGAGTTTCGTATACGCCACGGCACTTCATACCAACAAGACGGTTTTCAACGATATCAAGGATACCGATACCATTCTTGCCGCCAACTTCGTTAAGTGCAAGGATGATTTCCTTTGCGCTCATCTTCTTGTCGTTGAATGCTACGGGAACACCCTTTTCAAAATCAATTGTGATGTATGTAGGTTCATCGGGAGCAAGTACGGGAGAAACACCCATTTCAAGGAAGCCTTCCTTTTCGTACTGCGGCTCGTTACCTGTATCTTCAAGGTCAAGACCTTCGTGGCTTAAATGCCAGAGATTCTTATCCTTTGAATAGTTTGTTTCGCGGTTAATCTTAAGGGGAACGTTGTGTGCTTCTGCGTAATCGATTTCTTCGTCACGAGATTTGATATCCCATTCACGCCAGGGAGCGATAACGGGCATTTCAGGAGCGAAGTGCTTGATAGCAAGCTCGAAACGAACCTGGTCATTACCCTTACCTGTACAACCGTGGCAGATAGCGTCTGCGTTTTCCTTGATTGCGATGTCAACAAGACCCTTTGCAATACAGGGACGAGCATGGCTTGTACCGAGAAGGTATTCTTCGTAAATTGCGCCTGCCTTCATTGTGGGGATGATGTAGTTGTCTACATAATCATCTGTAAGGTCAAGTACGTAAAGCTTTGATGCGCCTGTCTTTATAGCCTTTTCTTCAAGACCGTCAAGTTCATCGTTCTGACCTACGTTACCTGCAACAGCAACAACTTCACAGTTGTTGTAGTTTTCCTTAAGCCACGGAATAATAATTGATGTGTCAAGACCGCCTGAGTAGGCGAGTACTACCTTTTTAATGTTTTCCTTGTTCATTTTCAGGACTCCTTTATATAAATTTCTTATTCATTGATAACAGTATAGCATTGAATGTATAAATATGCAAGAGTTTTTGCATAAAAATTCATAAATTTTTGAAAATATGCATAAAATCGTGAAATTCATACATCTTTATTCATTAAATGCAAGGGGTTGTTAAGGGGACGGGGACATTTTTGTAAGCCGAAGGCGTAACAAAAATTGACCTGTCCCCAAACTTAAAACTTTCGATTCGAAAGGTTGGCTTTGCCAACCGCTTAATATTCGTAGATACCTTCAAATACCTTTTCAGCATCGCCTGTGAGGAATACACCTTCGTCGGTGTAACGAACGATGAGTTCGCCACCTTCAACTCGTACGCTGATATCTGTATCCTTTTCGCAGTAACCGTTTTCAACTGCCGCGATTGCAGCTGCCACTGCACCTGTACCGCAAGCCTGTGTTTCGCCGTTGCCGCGTTCCCAAACTCTCATTCTGATTGTGCGCTTGTCAATAATCTTCACGAATTCAGTATTGATTCTTTCAGGGAAGATAGAAGCATTTTCAAAACGAGGACCGATAGTGGGAATATCAATGTTATAAACATTGTCACAGATAACTACGCAGTGCGGATTACCGATTGAAAGGCAAGTGATGTTATAATCCTTACCGCCGATTGTAACCTTTTCGTTTACAACCTTATCGCCGGGCATATCAACGGGGATTGCCTTGGGTTCAAATACGGGATCGCCCATCTGAACAGTTACGCTTGTAACCTTGTGGTCAAACAGATGAAGTGTAAGCTTTCTCACACCACTTGCTGTTTCGATTGTGATATGGCGATGTGTTGTGTATCCGTTATCGTAGAGATACTTACCTACGCAACGGATTGAGTTACCTGCCATTTTACCTTCACTACCGTCGGTGTTGAAGATACGCATCTTTGCATCGGCAACTTCTGACTTCTCGATAAGAACAAGTCCGTCTGCACCGATACCTCTGTGACGGTCGGAGAATATGATTGCGAGCGCTTCGGGGAATGCAATCTTGCCGTCAAAGTTGTTGATGAAGATATAGTCATCGCCTGTACCCTGCATCTTGATGAAGGGGATATTAAGCTTTTCTGTGCGGAGCTTCGCAATATCTGTAAGCTCTGTATTATACTGATTGAAACGGCTTAAAAGAATGTCCGCAAGAGCATGCGCTGTGTCAAGAGATGTAAGACACGCAATGCTAAGCTGAAGTGCACGACGATGAAGTCTGATGAACTTTTCAATTTCCTTGGGACGGCCTGAATTGGTGTGGATGATATAACCAACCTTTTCGCTTTCGATAAGTGAATAAATCTTTTCGCCTTCAACAGTTTCAACGGGAATACCGAGTGAATCGATGATAAGTGCGTTCATTTCGTCTGCATAGAGTTCAAGACCTGCGTCATGGAGCTTCTTTGCAAGTTCGATAAGGTCATACTTATCCTTTGAATCAACGCTGATATATACACCGCCACGGCTTTCAAGGTTGAAGCCTGCAGCCATAAGACCTTTGAAAAGAGCCTCGTTAAGAGTTTTACCAATACCAAGTACTTCGCCTGTAGATTTCATTTCAGGGCCGAGGATTGAGTTGATACCTGAAAGCTTCTCGAATGAGAATACGGGAACCTTAACTGCATAGTACGGAGGCATCTTGTAAAGACCTGTACCATAGCCAAGGTCGGCAAGTGCTTCGCCCTGCATAACCTGTGTTGCAAGGTCAATCATCGGGATACCTGTAACCTTACTGATATAAGGAACAGTTCTTGAAGCACGGGGGTTAACCTCGATAACATAAAGTTCGTTTTCATATACAACGTACTGAATGTTGATAAGTCCCTGTGTCTTGAGTGAAAGAGCAAGCTTTGTTGAGCAGTCAACAATCTTGTCAAGCATCTTGTCTGTTACATTGAACGGGGGATATACCGCAATAGAGTCACCGCTGTGTACGCCGGCACGTTCAACGTGTTCCATGATACCGGGGATAAGAACATCCTTACCGTCGCTTATGATATCAACTTCAAGTTCTTTACCCATCATGTACTTATCAACAAGAACGGGGTTTTCAATCTTCTGTGCGAGGATGATGTCCATATACTGGATAACGTCTTCTTCCTTGTAAGCGATTGTCATATTCTGACCGCCGATTACGTAAGAAGGACGGAGAAGAACGGGGTAACCGAGCTTTTCAGCAGCCTCAAGCGCTTCTTCCTTTTTCATTACTGAAAGACCGCTGGGACGCTTAATGTTGAATTTTTCAAGAAGTGCATCAAACTGTTCACGGTCTTCCGCCATATCGATACTCTTTGCAGATGTACCGAGAATCTTGATACCGCTTTCGTCAAGGAACTTAACAAGCTTGATTGCAGTTTGTCCACCGAATGCAACAACAACGCCTTCAGGCTTTTCAACCTCAATAACGTTCATTACATCTTCGGGAGTAAGAGGCTCGAAATAAAGACGGTCTGCTGTATCAAAGTCAGTTGATACAGTTTCGGGGTTGTTGTTAATGATGATAACTTCATAACCCATATCCTTAAGAGCCCATACACAGTGAACGGATGAGTAGTCGAATTCGATACCCTGACCGATTCTGATAGGACCTGATCCTAAAACGATAACTTTCTTATTATTGGTAGAAACTGCTCTTGCTTCACAATTGTTATCATATGTTGAGTAGAAGTAAGGAGTCTTTGCAGCAAATTCGCCACCACAAGTATCAACCATCTTGTAAACACAGTTTTTGTGAGTGGGAACTTTGCATCCGCTGATTTCCTGAAGGGCTTTATCTGTAAAGCCGAGCTTCTTACCCTTTTCGTAAAGTTCTTCAGTAAGATTTCCCTTGATGCTCTTTTCGTAATCTACGATATTCTTGATTTTTGAAAGGAACCACTTGTCGATACGTGTAATTTCGTTGATTCTGTCAACTGTTATACCTCTTGAAAGTGCTTCATAAACAGTGAAGATACGAAGGTCATCAAGATCGTAAAGCTTCTTTTCAATATCTTCGATTTCATGAACTTCTTTGTTAAAGAGTGTTTCTGTTTTAAGTTCAGCACCACGAACTGCCTTCATAAGAGCAGATTCAAATGAGTTGCCGATTGACATTACTTCGCCTGTTGCCTTCATCTGTGTGCCGAGCTTTCTGTCAGCATACACGAATTTGTCGAAGGGCCATTTGGGGAACTTAACAACCATATAGTCAACTGACGGCTCGAAACAAGCATATGTTATGCCTGTAACATCGTTCTTGATTTCGTCAAGAGTGTAGCCGAGAGCGATTTTTGTTGTAACCTTTGCAATGGGGTAACCTGTTGCCTTACTTGCAAGAGCAGATGAACGTGAAACACGGGGGTTAACCTCGATAACTGCATATTCAAAGCTGTCGGGATTAAGTGCAAACTGACAGTTACAGCCACCTTCAATCTTGAGCTCTGTGATAATATCAAGTGCCGCCTTGCGGAGCATTGAATATTCCTTGTCGGAAAGTGTAGCCGCAGGTGCAACAACGATACTGTCGCCTGTATGAATACCAACGGGGTCCACATTTTCCATAGAACAGATTGTGATAGCGTTTCCTGCGTGGTCACGCATTACTTCAAATTCTACTTCTTTCCATCCGTAGATGTACTTTTCAATAAGTACCTGTGTGATGGGAGAGAGTGTAAGACCGTTATTTGCAATCTTTGCGAGAGTGTCGCGGTCGTATGCAACACCGCCACCTGCACCACCGAGTGTGAATGCGGGTCTAACGATTACGGGGTAACCGATTTTTTCTGCGATTGCAAGAGAATCGTCAACAGTTGTTGCAATATCAGAAGGAATACAGCTCTGACCGATTTTGAGCATAGTTTCCTTGAAAAGCTCACGGTCTTCTGCGCGGTCGATTGCTTCTGCGTTTGTACCGATAAGTTTAACACCCATTTTGTCAAGGTATCCTTCCTTATCAAGCTGCATCGCAATTGTAAGACCTGTCTGTCCACCGAGAGATGCAAGAAGACTGTCGGGACGTTCCTTTTCGATAATTCTCTTGATTGTATCTGGTGTAAGGGGCTCAAGATAGATTTCATCTGCGAGCGCCTTATCTGTCATAATTGTAGCAGGGTTGGAGTTAACGAGAACGATATTTACACCTTCGTCACGAAGCACTCGACATGCCTGTGCGCCTGCGTAGTCGAATTCAGCTGCCTGACCGATTACGATAGGACCTGAACCTATAACGAGTACCTTTTTAATGTCTTTATTCTTCGGCATTAGTGCTTACCTCCAATCATTTCAAAAAATCTGTCGTAAAGGAAACCTGTTTCGTTAGGTCCTTCGCCTTCTGTAAGTGCGAACTGGATTGAAACTGCATCCTTACCTATATACTCGATACCCTCAACACTCTTGTCGTTGGGGTTTTCATAAGTTATCTTTGCAAACTCGGGAAGAGAAGCACCCACCACTGCGTAGTCGTGATTCTGAAGAGTGATATAAACTCTTCCACTTTCAAGCTGTTTTACAGGCTGATTTGCACCGTGGTGTCCGTGGTGAAGTTTTTCACACTTGCCACCGTTTGCCATAGCAAGTAACTGATGACCAAGACCTGTTGCAAGAATGGGCTTCTTTCCGAATACCTTTTTGATTTCTTCTGCAATTTCTTTGCAGTCATCGGGATTTCCGGGACCGTCTGAAAGATAGATTGCGTCGTACTTTTCAAGCTCGTCCGCCTTTGTGTTGTAGGGGAGAACATCTACGCTCGCACCGCGTGAAGCAAGTGTGCTTACTGCGCTTTTCTTTGTGCCGAGGTCAAGAAGTGCGATTTTAACGTCGCCTTCGCCTACTGTATATTTTTCCTTTGCAGAAACTTCTTTTACTGCATCTTTATTATCGGGAAGAGAAATCTTTTCGCCGTCAGGAGCATTAGTTGTAATTTTTGCCGCCATTGTACCTTCTTCACGGATAATCTTTGTGATTTCACGTGTGTCAATACCACAGATACCAACAACACCCTGCTCTTTAAGGAAACTGTCAAGAGTCCCTTCGCAGCGGAAGTTTGAGGGAACGTCACACAATTCACGGACTACATAACCGTTTGTGTAAGCCTTATCGCTTTCCATATCGGAATAAATCATTCCGTAGTTACCGATAAGGGGATATGTCTGTACAAGTATCTGACCATAAGAAGCAGGGTCGGTAAGTGCTTCAATATAACTTCCCATAGTAGTTGAGAAAACTATTTCGCCGACAGTTTCGCCCTGGGCACCGATTGAAGTGCCCTCGAAAACTTTGCCGTTTTCAAGAATCAAATATGCTTTCATATAACCATACCTTTCTGTTAGATTACGCCATTAACTTAACCATAACGGCTTTCTGTGCGTGAAGTCTGTTTTCTGCTTCTTCGAAAATTTCATCCGCATGCTGTTCAATGATTTCGCCTGTGATTTCTTCGCCACGGTGTGCGGGAAGACAGTGAAGAACCATAGCACCGTCGTTTGTAACTTCCATAAGCTGAGTGTTTATCTGATAATCCTTAAAGATTTTTGCTCTCTTTTCGGATTCTTCTTCCTGACCCATAGATGCCCATACGTCTGTATAAAGAACATCAGCACCCTTTGCAGCTTCCTTGATATCAGGAGTGCAGGTAAACTTTCCGTTTTCGCTTGCCCACTTCATAATTTCTGCATCGGGCTCGTAACCTGCGGGGCAGGCAATTGAAACTTCCATACCCATCTTGATACCACCTACGATGAGTGAGTTTGCCATGTTGTTACCGTCACCTACATAACACATCTTAAGACCTTCAAGCTTGCCCTTCTTTTCACGGATTGTCATAAGGTCAGCAAGCACCTGGCAGGGGTGACAGTAGTCTGTAAGACCGTTTATTATCGGAATATCGCCGTAGGAAGCAAAATCTTCTACTTCTTTCTGCTCAAAAGTACGGATCATGATACCATCAAGGAATCTTGAAAGTACACGCGCTGTATCCTGAACAACTTCGCCACGACCGATCTGCAAGTCGCGGGGAGAGAGGAAAAGTGCGCTACCACCGAGGTCAAACATACCAACCTCGAATGATACACGTGTTCTTGTGGAAGACTTCTGGAAAATCATACCGAGAGTCTTGCCTTTCAAGAGATGGTGTTCAATACCATTTCTTTTTTCGTATTTAAGCTTATCGGCAAGGTCGAGAATTTCAACAATCTCGTCCTTACTTAAATCAGCAAGTTTCAAAAAGTGTTTCATTATTTACATGCCTCCTTAATTATTTCGAGCGCTTCTTTAAGAAGCTGTGTTTCTATATTAAGCGGGGGAAGAAGTCTTACCTTGTCTTTTGCGGTAAGAACAAGAACGCCCTTATCCTGACAATAGCTTACAACTTCCTTTGCCTCTTTCACTGTTTTAATGCCTATCATAAGGCCAAGACCTGATATATCTTCAATACCCTCACTACCTGCAAGAGTTTCTCTTATAAGCTGTGCTTTCTTTGAAACTTCATCAAGGAATTCGTCGGTAAGTCTTCCAAGAACATTTATAGCACCACTGCAACAAACGGGGTTTGCACCGAATGTTGAACCATTAAGCCCGGGAGTGAAAATATCTTTTACTTTATCGCCAAGCATTGTTGCACCAATCGGAAGTCCGCCACCAAGTCCCTTTGCAGTAGAAACTACATCGGGCATAATGCCGTAGTGCATATATGCGTAAAGCTTTCCTGTTCTGCCATTACCTGTCTGAACTTCGTCGGCAATCATAATTAAATCATTCTCTTTGCAAAGACGAGCGATTTCAAGTACGAAATCCTGCTCAAGTGCACATACTCCGCCTTCGCCCTGAACAAGTTCAAACATAATTGCGCAACATTTGTTGTTTTTAACTGTCTCACGAAGTTTTTCAATATCATTCGGGGGAGTGTGAACAAATCCTTCGGTTAAGGGCAAGAATTCCTGATGGAAATTATCCTGACCCGTTGCCGCAAGAGTTGTATGTGTTCTTCCGTGGAAACTCTTTTCAAGTGTTACGATTGTGTAGTAATCAGCACCCTTATTAAGTGCACCGTATCTTCTTGCCGCCTTGATTGCAGTTTCGTTTGCTTCCGCACCTGAATTGGAAAAGAAAACATTTTTCATTCCAGTACGAGCGCATAACATTTCTGCAAGGTCAGCGCAAGGAGCTGTGTAGTAAAGGTTTGATGTGTGTGCAAACTTATCAAGCTGTGCCTTTACCGCATCAACCCATTCTTCATCGCAAGCGCCGAATGTATTTACTGCGATACCGCTTCCAAGGTCAATATATTCTTTACCGTCGCTACCCGTAAGAATTGAACCTTTGCCTCCGGTGATTTCAACCGAGAAGCGTCCGTAAGTAGGCGCGACATATGCCTTATCTTTTTCAAAAGTGTTCATTGTAAAATTCCTTCTTTCAAGCCTTGTCTGAATAAAAACCACAAGGTCATATATCCCAAATTACGGTGCAAACTCAAGGATTGCACCGTAAATGAAAAGCACAATTACTCCCCGCGTACAAACATAGTACCGATACCCTCGTTTGTAAGAGTCTCGATAAGAATGGAGTGGGGGATTCTGCCGTCAATTATAAATACTTTTCTTACACCGCTGTTGATTGCGTCGATGCAGCACTCAACTTTGGGAATCATACCACCGGAGATAACACCCTCCTTGATAAGAGCAGGAGCTTCGTTGGTATAGATTTTGGAAATAAGTGTAGAGGGGTCATCCTTATCGCGAAGAATACCCTCGATATCAGTCATTGAAATAAGACTTTCAGCACCGAGTATGCCTGCAATTTTTGCAGCGGCAGTGTCGGCGTTGATGTTATATACATTACCCTCTTTATCGCAACCTACTGTTGAGATAACGGGAATATAACCTTTTTCAAGAACGTCGGTAATGGGAGCAACATTAACATTTGTTATTTCTCCAACATAACCGAGCTCGGGATTAAGAACTTCTGCCTCAATCATATGTCCGTCAATACCGCACAGACCGATAGCGTTACCGCCCTTGTGATGAAGAAGGTTTACAAGGTTCTTATTAACCTTACCTGCAAGCACCATCTGTACGATGTCAACAGTTTCTTTATCAGTAACACGAAGACCATTGACAAACTCACTCTTCTTGCCAACCTGATTAAGCATCTGTGTGATTTCAGGTCCGCCACCGTGCACAAGCACAACCTTAATACCGATAAGTGACATAAGAACGATATCACCCATAACGGCATTTTTGAGTTCGTCGTTAATCATAGCGTTTCCGCCGTACTTAACAACGATTATTTTGTTGTTGTATTTCTGAATATAGGGAAGGGCTTGTGTAAGCACCTCTGCTCTCTGAGCGTTTGTCATGTTTTGTTCCTCCATAAATAGTTTTACTAAGGGTTGCAAAAAGTAGTGCAGAGCGTGTGAACTGAATCTGTAGGTGTATGTGTATACTCCGCGGATGAAGTTCGCGCGCAGCAAAACGCTTGAAATTGAAATTCGCTATGGCGAATTTCTACTTTGAACCTTTAAAGAACTTTTGATAAATGGCTTGATAAAAGTATCTTTGTAATTCCTTCTTGCGTTTTGTGTTCAGTGCTGCTTTTTGAAATCCGTTTTATCAAGTACGGTAGTCTCCGTTTATTTTTACATAATCGTAAGTCAAATCACAACCCCACGCAGTAGCTTCCGCTTCACCGTCGTTGAGGTTAATTATAATATTGATATCTTTTTCAAGAAGAACTTTCTTTGCAACTTCTTCCGAGAAGTCAATTCCTGCACCGTTTTTGCAAACCTCAATCTTGCCCTCTTTTGAAGAGAATGCAACATCAATCTTTGCTACATCAACATCAGCACCGCTGTAAGCCACTCCGTAGAGCACTCTGCCCCAGTTAGCATCAGCGCCGAACATAGCCGCTTTAAGAAGTGATGAGCAGATAACAGATTTTGCAACTGTCTTTGCACACTTTTCATCTTTAGCGCCACTTACTGTGCATTCGAGCATCTTTGTAGCACCTTCGCCGTCGCCTGCAATCATTTTGCAAAGGTAAACGGTTACTGTGTTAAGCGCTTTGCAGAAGATTTCAAAATCTTCGCCATCGGAATCAATTATCTTGTTTCCTGCAAGACCGTTTGCCATAACGGAAACCATATCATTTGTAGATGTATCACCATCAACACTTACCATGTTGAATGTCTTTTTGATATCTGCTGAAAGTGCCTTCTGAAGCATAGCGGGGGAGATAGCCACGTCTGATGTAATGAATACAAGCATTGTAGCCATATTGGGATGAATCATACCGCTACCTTTGGCAATACCAGCGAGTCTACATTCCTTGCCACCGATTTCAAAGCTTACTGCGATTTCTTTCTTAACAGTATCTGTTGTAAGAATGCCTTCGGAAGCATAATCGCTGTGCTCGGCAGTTTTGCCAAGTCCCTTTGCAAGTTCACCGAGACCTTCCTTGATAGGTGTAATATCAAGCTTCTGGCCGATAACGCCTGTTGAAGCTACGATAACATCCTTTGCATCGATGCCGATTTCCTTGGCTACAAGGTCGCACATTTTTTCAGCAACTTCAATACCGTCTGCGTTACAAGTATTTGCATTACCGCTGTTGCAGATAACTGCCTTTGCATAACCATCAGCGATATTGTTCTTTGTAACTGTAAGGGGAGCACCCTTAACAAGGTTTGTTGTGTATGTAGCAGCTGCAGCGGCAGGAACATCACTTACAATAAGTGCGATGTCGCGCTTTGTACGGTTTTTACGGATACCGCAATGAATACCGTTTGCGCTGAAGCCCTGCGGTGCACAAATACCGCCTTCTATAATCTTAAACATAGTTTTTCGTCCTTTCTTCAGATGTCGAGCATCTCATCGGGCTTAGCACCCATTACGATGTTCATACATTCAAGTGCCGCACCCGACGCACCTTTGCCGAGGTTATCGTATCTTGCGATAAGAAGAATTCTCTCTTCATTACCCTCAACAGTTACCTGCATTGAGTCCTTGAGTGAAAGCGCATTTGCACTTATAAGTCCTTCTTCGCTGATTGATTCGCTGTATGTAACAATATTTCCTGTATATTTTTCTTTGTAAGCGTTTTTAATATCTTCAATTCCGAAACCGTCTTCAAGCTGATTTTTGAACACGGGGATTGTTACAACCATACCGCTGTAAAAATCAGAAACAATGGGGCAGAAGATGGGGGCGTTGTTAAGCCCTGTAACCTTTGCCATTTCGGGAAGATGCTTGTGCTTCTGACCTAGTGCGTACTGACGGGGCGCATCAAGGAGATTTTCTCTCTCGCTGTCCTCATACTGTGCAATCATGCTCTTACCGCCGCCGCTGTAACCTGTAATGCTGTGACAGGTAAGAAGTGCATCGCGACTTAAAATGCCTTTTTCGATAAGCGGATAAACAAGAGATATAAAACCGCTTGCATGACAACCGGGAACGGCAATTCTTTTTGAAGATTTAACTTTTTCAAAATGAGCTTCTGAAAGTTCGGGGAAGCCGTATGCCCACGCGTCGTTTGTTCTGTGTGCGGTAGAAGTGTCAAGCACAACTACGTTTTCATTTTCTATCATACCGACAGCTTCAATTGCCGCCACATCGGGAAGGCAAAGGAATGCAATGTCGCATTCGTTGAGTGCTTTCTTTCTCGCTTCGCTATCTTTACGAAGCTCCTCGGGAAGCTTTATAAGTTCGATATCGCTTCTCTTTGAAAGCCTTTCAACTATACGCAATCCTGTTGTTCCGGCACCGCCGTCGATGAATACTTTTTTCATAGTTTTATCTCTCCAATAAATTTCGGGTTTTAGTCATTATACCTCTAAATGTATAAATATGCAATAGTTTTGCATAAAAATTCTGAAATTTTTTAAAATTCCGCATTTTGACGGGTGTGTGCTGTGCATAAATATGAATAAAAACACCTTACAGCACAATTCAATATATTATAACATATATATTGGTAGATAGTAAAGAGAAATTTTGACAAAATTTGAAAGAATATGATATATATAATAAACAAAATGTACAATAAAAAGCACGCGTCTAATGCGGCGTGCTTTTTTGTTATTTATTCACAACTATATACTTTTCCCAGGCACCGGTATTATATTCGATGAATGAGCGGAAACCATTTTCGTCGTAGGTGGTTTTTCTCCACGCTCCTGTGCTGTCTCCCATATAAATCTCTTTTCCGCTTTCGTTATACTCTGCCTTTTTCCATTCGTCTTTAGAATTGATTAAATAAATCTGCTTTCCTTGTTCGTTATAGGTGTATTCTCTCCAATCGCCAACAGAGTTTTCATATCTTACGAGGTTGTTCTTTTCGTCGTAAATATATTTTTCCCAAGCGCCGGTAGAATCTTCTACACGAACCTTCTGACCATTTTCGTTGTAAAGAGTTTTAATCCATGTGAAATTAGAATCCTGCTGATAAGTCTGATTTCCGTATTCGTCATAACTATATCTTACCCAAGCGCCGTTGGAATAAGATCTTGTGATAAGTCTTCCGTTTATGTCATAAATCATATTCTGAACTATACCGCTTGAATCAGTATAAGTTACCATGTTGTTGTTTTCGTCGTATGTAGCTTTCTGCCAAGCACCTGTGTTATCTTCAAAATATGTCAGATTTCCATTTTCGTCGTGCTCGTATCTCATTGTAACGCCCTTGGTATCTTCGTAAGTCAAAGGCTTGCCCATAGCGTCGTATGTCAATGTTGCCACAAACCCATCGGAATACTCCTCGCGAATGAGATTGTCGTTTTCATCGTATGTATACTTTTTAGTAAGAACGCCGGGTCTGTCTTCAAGGGTTTTGTTGCCGCGCTCATCGTATTCATATTTGATTACAACCTTATCAACAACAGTGTAACGTTCAGAAAGAACGGTTGCAGGTTTTCTGATGATTACTGTGCGTGTGCTACCACTCCATTCAACCTCAAGGTTAAATGCTTCTGCACAAGCGCGAACAGGTACAAGAGTACGACTGTCAACTATCATAGCAGGAACGTCAATAACTTTTTCTTCGCCGTTGATTGTCATGGTTGTGCTGTCGATAACAAAAGTAACAACGGTATCTTCTTTTGTTGCAACAACCTTGCGCTCCTCCGCGATATAGTCAACCTTCGCTCCAAGAGCTTCAAAAACTGCTCTTACGGGAAGCATTGTTCTTCCCTCAACAATAATAGGCTTTACCTGAGTTTCAAGAATGTTTCCGCCGATTCTGATATCAATGGGTTTTTCAGCATGAGCAATCATAGAAATGGAAAAACACATTGTCAATACGACGAGTAAAGATATAACTTTTTTCATTAAATTCCCCTCCGTTTATACAGATAATACAATTTTATCACAATTTCGGCTTAATGTCTATATTTTTTTGACAAGTGCGACTTGTTGACTTTTTAAGTAAACAATGGTATAATAATATATTAGAGAGGCGTATAATAAACATACACAGGCCTCAGCAGTACTGAATACAGCGGTGGAGAATATGCGGAATTGTACATATTGGGTTGTGCATGGCATATTTTCCGACAGCCGTGGATTTGAAAAGGAGAAAATAATGGCAAAAAAATTAAAATTGAAGATTATACCTCTTGGCGGATTGAATGAAATCGGCAAGAATATTACTGCCTTTGAAATTGGCGGGGAAATTCTTGTTGTCGATTGCGGTATGGCATTTCCCGATGACAGTATGCTCGGTGTTGACTGCGTAATTCCCGACATGACTTATCTTGTGAATAATAAAGACAAGGTAAAAGCGGTTGTAATTACACACGGACACGAGGATCACATCGGCAGTATCGCATATCTTCTCCGCAGTGTGAATGTACCCGTTTACGGCACACGTCTTGCAATCGGTCTTGTTGAACAGAAGTTAAAGGAACACGGTATTTTAAGTGTAAGTAAACTAAACCGCGTTTCTGCAGGCGAAACCGTAAAGGTAGGCAAAAATATCAGCGTGGAATTTATCCGCGTGAACCATAGTATCAGCGATGCTGTTGGTATGGCTATAAAAACTCCTGTGGGAACGGTAGTTCATACAGGTGACTTTAAAATTGATACTACCCCAATTGAAGGAAGTATGATTGACCTTGCGCGTTTTGGTGAACTCGGAAAACAGGGAGTTCTTGCTCTTATGAGCGACTCTACAAACGTGGAACGCCCCGGTTATACAATGAGTGAAAGAAAAGTCGGCGAGACCTTTGAATCGCTTTTCAAGGGGACGCGTTCAAGAATATTTGTTGCAACATTTGCATCAAACGTTGACCGTGTTCAGCAGGTTATAAATGCGGCTGTACGCAATCGCAGAAAAGTAGCGGTGTCGGGTAGAAGTATGGTCAACATCATAGAAGTTGCATCGACTCTCGGATACCTTAAAATCCCCGAAGGAACGATGATTCCCATCGAGGATGTAAAAAAATATCAGGACCATCAGCTTGTCATAATCACAACCGGCAGTCAGGGCGAAAGAATGAGTGCCCTTACAAGAATGGCGTTTTCTGATCATAAAAAAGTGGAAATCGGAAAGGGCGACCTTGTAATCATTTCTGCATCACCCATTCCCGGTAACGAGAAAACCGTTTCAAACGTGATAAATGAACTTTACCGAAAGGGTGCAGAAGTTATACATTCTGCACTTACTGAAGTTCACGTTTCAGGTCACGCTTGTCAGGAAGAACTCAAGATTATTATGGGTCTTGTAAAGCCTAAATATTTTATTCCCGTACACGGTGAAAGCAGACATCTGCGCCGCCACGCAATGCTTGCCGAGGAAATGGGTATTTCAAAGAAAAATATTTTCAAGCTTGAAAACGGAAGCGTGCTTGAATTTTCGTCCGGCAGTGCCAAGGTTACGGGAAATGTTCAGGCAGGCGACCTTTTGGTTGACGGTTACGGCGTAGGAGATGTCGGAAGCATCGTTCTTCGTGACAGAAAACACCTTGCCGAAGACGGAATTATTATGGTCGTTATGGCAATCAACGGAAAAACTCATAAAATGGCGGCGGAACCCGAAGTTATCACACGCGGATTTATCTATATGCGTGATAACGAAGGTGTTATGGAAGAACTCAAACGTATTGCGACTATTTCGCTTCAGGATACACTTATTTCTAAAAATCACGACTGGAATACAATAAAGAACAATGTAAAGGGAGCTCTCAGCAGTTATATTTATGAGGGTACACACAGAAAGCCCATGATTTTGCCTGTTATTATGGAAGTGTGACGGAAGCAAGACTTCAAAAATAAAACAAAGGAATAAAATTTATGTTTACATTAAAGAATCAGGAAGGTCGTGCCCGTCGCGGTGAATTCAAGACGGTGCACGGCACGATACAGACCCCCGTGTTTATGAATGTAGGCACATCTGCGGCAATCAAAGGTGCGGTTTCATCACTCGACCTTAAAGATGTCGGTTGTCAGGTGGAACTTTCAAACACATACCATCTTCACGTGCGTCCCGGCGATGAGCTTATACGCGATATGGGTGGTCTTCACAAGTTTATGAATTGGGACAGACCTATTCTTACAGATAGCGGTGGATTTCAGGTTTTCTCCCTTGCATCACTTCGTAAAATCACTGAAGAAGGCGTTAATTTCCAGTCGCATATAGACGGAAAGCGTATTTTTATGGGACCTGAAGAAAGTATGCAGATTCAGTCAAACCTTGCGTCCACTATCGCCATGGCATTTGACGAATGTGTTGAAAATCCTGCGCCTTATGAATATGTCAAAAACTCCTGTGACCGCACATATCGTTGGCTTGAACGTTGTAAGGCGGAACTTGCCCGTCTTAATGCACTCCCCGAAACTATCAACAAAAACCAGATGCTTTTCGGTATTAATCAGGGCGGAACATACGAGGATTTGCGAATTAACCATATGAAAAGAATTGCCCAGCTTGACCTTGACGGATACGCAATCGGCGGACTTGCCGTTGGTGAAAGTGCGGAGGAAATGTACCGAATAATAGACGCGGTTGAACCTCATATGCCCAAGGACAAACCACGTTACCTTATGGGCGTAGGCACACCGCAGAATATTCTTGAAGCGGTGGAGAGAGGTGTTGATTTCTTCGACTGCGTTATCACAAGCAGAAACGCGCGCCACGCAAATCTCTTTACCGATATAGGTGTTCTTAACCTCAATAACAAAAAGTTTGAAAAGGACGAGCGTCCGCTTCAGGAGGGTTGTCAGTGCCCCGCTTGTAAGAACTATACAAGAAGTTATATCCGTCATCTTATCAAGGCAAAAGAAATGCTCGGTATGCGCCTTTGCGTGCTTCATAATCTTCATTTCTACAACGACCTTATGGCGAAAATAAGGCAAGCGATTGAAGAAAACCGTTTTGCAGAGTTCAAAAGGGAAGCACTTGAAAAAATGAATAACAGAGTGTGATTATAAGGAGGAAAAACATATGAAAAAAATTATTGCAATTTTACTTTCTTTTATGATGATTGTTCCGACTGCAGTCTTTGCCGATACAACAACTTCAAATGAGCTTGAAAATGCACTTGTAACTGTAAAATCAAGAGTGGAAATACCGTCAGAACTTAGTGTTTTCGAAAGCAATATTTCGGAATATGACGATAAGGTTTACTATAATTTTGAGTGGTATTCTTCCGAACATGAAAAGGGAATCGGCGTTTCAGCAGACAAAAAAGGTCGTATAAGAGATTACTACAATTATTCCTACAAGAGAACAGAAAAGATGATTTCGGGAATAACAAAAAAAGAAATAGTTTCTTTTGCCGACAAGTTCCTCGGAAAAGCTTTACCTGAAATGCATTCCGACTCTACCGATGTGCTCGTTTTTGACGAAGAATCGTACAGCGCAGGCTCGTCTCTTCATTACACTTTCAGATATGAAAGATTCAAAAACGGAATTTATGTAAAAGACAATTTTGTAAACATAACTGTCGGTATTACTGACGAAGAACAGCTTTACATCTCCAATATGTCTGCAAACATTGATTACGAAACCCCATTTGCAGTGAAAGGTGAAGAGCTTGCTGATTACGAACAAAAATATATGGAAGCATTCCCCGTAGAACTTGTGTACCGCAACGAATATAACCCCGATTGGAAGACAGACGGAAAAGGCAAATACAAGGGTGCACTTATCTATCGTATCAAGAATAATAATGCCGGTTTTATAAATGTTGAAACGGGAGAAGTTGTTACAGAAGATAAGGGAGATAACATAATTTTCCGCGAAGAATCTGCAGGAGCTATGCAGGATTCAGCAAACAAGAATGAATCCTCCTTAACTCCCGAAGAAATCAAGGAAATAACAGCTGTTGAGGGGCTTTTGAGCGTGAATGAAATCGAGGCGAAGGTAAAGAAGCTTCCGTATGTGAAATTCCCCAAGGATGTTGTCCTCAAGAGCAGCAATCTTTCAAAAGATGACGATGGTAAGTACATATATAACATCCGTTACTCAAACGAAAAGGACGGCGCATACGCTTATGTTTATATAAGCGCGTATGCAGAAAACGGCAAACTCATCAGCTTTTATATGGGTGATTCAGAAAAACGTGAAGATGAAAAATTACTTACCGATAAGCAGAAGGAGCTTGCAAAACAAAACTCGGAAAAGTTCCTCGCTGCAGTAGCAGAAATTGAATTTGAGGAAACACGCTTTGAAGAAAGTGTAGAATACGACGGCTATGTAGAGTCATATTACCCCCGCAGAATAGAAGGGGTAAAGCATATGAGTGAAGGCATAAGTGTGACTTATGATGTTGAAAGCGATTCTATAAGAAACTATACTCTTAACTTTACAGAAACAGGTTTTCCGTCTCCGCATTACGCAATAGCATACAAAGAAGCATATACCAGATTGGTAGGATATTCTCCTATTGTGAAAATGTATGTGAAAAGTGGTGGAAAGTACGTTTTATGTGCTACCCTCGAGAATAAAAGTATAATCCTTGACGGTCTTACAGGCGAACCTAAAGACGTAGTAAAAAACCAGAATCAAAGCTTTTCTTACGATGATATAAATGCCCATTGGGTAGAGGAAGCCGCAACAAAACTCGCCGAAATTCAGCTTGGCTTTGAAGGCGGAAAATTAAATCCCGATGAAAAAATAACTCAGGAAGATTTCCTTAGATTTATGGCATCGGGAATGTACGGAAAGTACTATCAGACATACGAAACTGATGTTCTTTACAAAAATCTCATCCGCGAAGGAGTTTTGAGCGAGAGTGAGAAAAATCCCTCTGCAAACATCACCCGAGAAGATGCCTTTGTATATATCATCCGTATGGCATGGCTTGAAAAGGTGGCAAAACTTGAAAATATCTATAAAGTAGATTATGCAGACAGCAATCTTCTTTCAGAAGGGAAAATAGGTTATTGCGCAATTCTCAGCGGACTTGGAGTAGTTTGTGGCGACGGAGGATATCTTCGTCCGCAGGACAATCTTACCCGTGCAGAATCGGTAATAATGCTTTACCGCTATTTACTTGCAATTTAATAAAAAGCGATACATTCATATTGAATGTATCGCTTTTTTTCAGCGTGCCGATAAATGTATCGTTTTTTTATCCTAACAAAGTCGTTAAATATACTGTCAGAACTACCATTGCCAATGTGTATACTGCCATGCCGAAAAAGAAAGGAGACCTAAGTTTCGGCTGTGGCGGAGATGGTGGCATTGATAGTGAATTAAGGTAATTATCAACTATTTTTTGCGCTTCTGCTACAGCATCGCGCTCACTTACGACTGCTTCATCACGCAGTATGAAAATAGCCTGCTCTATGCGCGGAGAATCAATTTTGCTTAAGACAACTATTTTGCGGGTGTTATTGCTCATTTTATCAACTCCTTGTCATAATTATTGACATCTCTACGTGATGTTAAACATACAGCTTTAAAAATCTATCCTATGTACGCCGCCATAACCGTCAGGTCATCCTCCGGCGAGGATTTGGATATTTCTTTTGCGTGGGAAAGTATCATTTGAGAAAGTTCGTTTGGTTCTGTGCCGTCGTATTTATCAATGATTTCAGCTATCCATTTGTTATGCTCGCCTTCGGATGAAATTACCCCGTCCGATACCATTACGAGCATACTTCCTTTTTCGGAATTGACAGGAAAAACTTCCATATCACTGCTTGAAAAAGAACCAAGGGGAAGGGTGGGAGATTCTATGCTTGAAACAGAATTTTTTATTTTGGCAAAACTACCTACACCACCGCATTTGTAAATTTTTGAAGAACCATTGTCAAGGTTTATAAGACACAGGTCAATTGCGGCAACACTTCCTGAAAAAGTCCAAAGAAGCATAGAGTTTATTATGTTAATTGCCGTCTCAACATCCACCTTGTGGCTTAAAAGAGACAAAAGCAAATTTGAACAAGTTTTGCTTTCTTCACGCGCAATTTCACCGCTACCCATACCGTCGCACAAAATCATCGCGTATGTGTGCCTGTCAATAAGAGTGAAAGTAGCGTGGTCACCGCTTATTTTCTTTTTTGCTTTTACGGCACTTGCTACTGCGGTAGTGACGCAAAAGGTCGGTTTTACGACATAGGTGGAACTGCACTCACCGCAGTTGCGTATACCGGTGCGTACAAAAGGTTTAGCGAGCGTTTCTTCAAGAACTTTGTAAACGGCATTTTCGCATCTGCCGAAACCGCCACAATTTTCAAGTGTTATATGAATTTCCATATCATCGTCTTTCCCGGTAACGTAAACTTCGCGCGTCTGAATCCCTTCTTTGCGCAATCTGATACGGAGGTTGTCCGCAACAATACTGTCGCAATCACCTTCTTTCAGGATGTTCTCTCTGCACAAAGCTAAAATCCCGGAAACGGCAGAAAATGTAGAGTAGGTGTTTCCTCGGAGCTGAGCTATTTTTTCAGTCCATACACAGTCGTTTTTGTAGATTTCAAACATCCGTGAAAACTCATTTACGAACTGCTCTTTTCGTAAACAATGACAGGGAGCACTATCGGGAACAGGTTTTTTATTTTCGTTAAGAATGGCACAAAGCTTGTCCATTGATTCTTTTGTTGCTTTTGCATCACGTCCCCAACAGTATTTGCGCAGGCCGCAATTTCCGCAGGTTTTTCGTGCCGTGCGTCTGTAAAGGAGGAGCGTGTTATATTCTTCGTTATTACGAAGCTCGAATATATGACGAAAACTTTTTTCGCACTTTTGAATGGTGGATTTGGCTTTATCAAGTCTGCTTGCAGTAAGCAGGGCGGCAGGAGGAGAAGACGGAACAAAACCGCTCAGTGCACTGAAAAGTTTTTTGGGAATACAATAAAGTATAATGGCAGCAACTACGCAATCCATCAGATTTATCAAAACCTCGGTGGAGCCGTTTGAAAGAATTGTAACAGTGGCATTGGTGATGATAAAAGAGAGGCACACTGACCATCGTCCGTATTTGGAAAAGTATCCGGCACACAATCCGCTGAGTGCAAAAGACACTGCGCCAACGGTGATTCTTCCTTGGCTGAGGCAATATACAACTCCCATAATAATTCCGGCTGCGCATCCTTCAAGGCTTCCGAAACGAAGCGCAAACAAAAGAACAGAAAGGACGCAAAGAACTCCGGTAACAGAGAAAAATCCCAGTGTAAAACCACCCAAACCACAAAGAACTCCGCCTATAAAAAGAGCAACAGAAATCGTTTCCTCGGGGGTAAGACGGCGTCTTATCGCGATGCTTGAAAAAAGCCCGAGTGCTATGTTGAAAGCTCTTGTAAAAAGCCACAGTGTAGCACATTCTATAACTAAAATCATGCTGTCATATAAAAGTGGGTATCCGCCGAAGGTTATATCGGCAAAAAGAAGGAAAGTTCCTGACGAAAGAAGGCAAAATGAAGACAGTATGGCAGAAACTTTCGCGTTTTTATACTTTTCGGGCAAAAATCTTTCCCAGACCAATGAAAAAAGGATTATTGAAATTATGTATTTCCCGATATAGAGGAGTCCTCTGCCCGAGAGTATAAGCCCGATAAGGAGGGCGAAAGCAGAAGGGTATGATGCGTTTATGGGGAAATTCGCAGCAAAAAAAGCAAACCCCAGAGGAGATGTGCCTCCTATGAGCGAAGTTTGAGACAGTAAAAGTGCGCACAAACATTCAAAAATAGTCCTCTGTGCTATAAATTCTTTGACCTTTTTCTTCTCTCCGGACAAAAATTTCCGTTTTTTACTGCTTCTTTTCAAAAGAGGCCTTGGTGTAGTGCTACTCATTGGTAAATCATCCTTTCAATA
The DNA here is from genome assembly GCA_045660765.1 of Clostridia bacterium. GTDB lineage: Bacteria > Bacillota > Clostridia > UMGS1883 > UMGS1883 > UMGS1883. The sequence continues at coordinate 5,485 of JAZREK010000087.1, read as the reverse complement.
TTCTTACTAAGAATTTTAGCATTTTTAAAGAGGCGCTTTTTGTCAAAAGAAACTCTGTAAAAAAAGAAATTTTCGCCATATAGAAACAGTATTTATCATTAAGTTGAAAAATGGCACAAAATATTTTGAAATTGTCCTTGTCTTTGAATAAGGCAAGGAGTATAATGAAGGCGAAGTATAAAGAAGAAAAGAGGTTTGGGCTATGAAAAAACGCACGGTTGATATGACACAAGGAAGCATATTGAAATTTATTGTTCTGTTTGCAATTCCTATAATGATTTCAGGCGTTTTGCAGACTCTTTACAGCGCTACCGATATGATAGTTGTAGGAAAATTTGCCGGCAAGGAATCTCTTGCGGCAGTAGGTTCTACATCTCCGGCAATAAATATGATAATAAATATCTTTATCGGAATGTCCTCTGCGACGAACGTTATCGTTGCACGAAAATTCGGAGCAGGCAATAAATCTGGAGTTTCAAAGGCGATTCATACTGCTGTGGCGATGTGTCTTGCAGGCGGTTTAGTTATCATGGTGGGAGGCGTTCTCCTGTCGAAAAATATTCTTCAGTGGATGAGTTGCCCCGAAGATGTTATAGAACTTTCGACGCTTTATATGCAGATATACTGCATAGGTATTCCTGCGATGCTTATGTATAATTTCGGCAGCGCAATAATGCGCGCATTCGGTGATGCTACACGTCCTACATATTACCTTGCAATATCAGGCTTGATTAACGTTCTCTTGAACCTTTTGTTCGTCATAGTATTTAAAATGGGTGTTGCAGGCGTTGCAATCGGAACGGTCGTTTCACAGGTAACATCAGCAGTGCTCGTTGTAATAAACCTTATGAAGTTTGATGATGAAACGAAGCTTAATATCAAAAAAATCAGGTTTTTCCCAAACGAATTCAAGGAGATGCTTCTTCTTGGAATACCTGCAGGAATACAGTCATCAATCTTTTCTGTTTCAAATGTAATAATACAGTCATCAATAAATTCCTGCGGTTCTGATGCGATGGCAGGAAACAGTGCCGCCGGAAGTATCGAAAATCTCGAATATGTTGCGATGGGTGCTTTCTATCACGCGATACTTACTTTCATGGGACAGAATATAGGTGCTAAAAAGTTCGACAGAATCAAAAAAGGTTACTGGCTTGGCTTTGCAGCAGCAGGTGTCTTCGGAGTGGTTCTATCCGCTGTTATAGTAATTTTATCTCCGCTTCTGATAAAAATTTATACGGATTCTCCTGAAGTAGCACGCATAGGTGTTGAAAGAATAGTTATTATAGGAGGAACGCAGTTCCTCTGTGGCCTTATGGAAATCGGAACAGGATCTCTTCGCGGTATTGGTGTTGCAAACAGGGCGATGTTTACCTGCCTTTTCGGAGTATGTGGAGTACGTATACTTATGAATATAGTGGGGGGACCCTTTAATACCCCGTCAGACCTTAAAATCCTGTACGCATCTTACCCGGTTTCATGGACGTTAACAGCAATTGTTCTGACAATATTCTTCTTCTCTATTATAAACAGCAGGGAAAGAAAGTGGATTGAAAAGAAAAAACAATGTGAAATAGAAAAATCTCTTGTTAAGGAAACTGCAGTATGAAAAAAGTTGCAATAGGAATTTTGGCTCATGTTGACAGCGGTAAAACAACGCTTTCCGAAGCAATGCTTTTTACATCGGGGGAGATACGTCGACTTGGCAGAGTAGACCATAAAGATGCTTTTCTCGATACAGATAACATTGAAAAAGAACGCGGAATAACGATATTTTCAAAACAGGCGGTAATGAAACTCCAAAACGCACAGATAACGCTTCTCGACACTCCTGGACACGTGGATTTTTCTTCGGAAACTGAAAGGGTGTTGTGGGCACTTGATGTGGCTATCCTCGTAATAAATGGGGCAGAAGGCGTGCAGAGTCATACCAAAACGCTTTGGAAATTGCTGTCAGATCACGCAATTCCCACATTTGTGTTTATCAATAAAATGGATATGATAACGGCAGATGCCGACAAAAACCTCCGCGAGCTTCAGGAAGCTTTCGGAGGTGGTTTTGTTGTATTCGGAAATGATGATGAAACCTTTTTCGAGGAAGCGGCGCTTTGCAGTGAAGAGCTTTGCAATTGTTATCTTGAAAACGGAACTATCTCTGAAGAAGAATTAAAAAATGCTGTTGCACAGCGTAAAATATTCCCGTGTTATTTAGGCAGTGCACTTAAAAACCAAGGTGTAGAGGAACTCCTTCTTGGTATAGAAAAATATACTTCCCATGCCGACAAAAACGAAAACTTCGGCGCGCGTGTTTTCAAAATTTCCGAAGACGAAAAAGGAACCCGACTTACCCACGTGAAAATAACGGGTGGCAAGCTTTGTGTCCGTGATAAAATTGGCGAAGAAAAGGTCGGTGAAATCCGTGTTTATTCAGGCTTGAAATATAAAAGTGTGCAGGAAGTAACTTCCGGCGATGTGTGTGCTCTCTGCGGTATAAGTGCAGTTTCAGGCGGGCAGGGGTTAGGTTTTGAAAAAGATTCGCCCTCGCTTACTCTTGAGCCTGTATTTAACTACCGTGTTGTAATAAAGGACAATACAGACCCGCGCGTCGCTTTTGCAAAACTTAAAAAACTCGAGGAAGAGGAAACCCAGCTTCGTGCAAATTATAACAGTGCACTTGGTGAAATCAGTATACAGCTTATGGGTGAGGTACAGCTTGAGATTATAAGTCGCATCCTCGCTGAACGTTTTGATCTTGATGTGGAATTTTCGCAGGGAAGCATTGTTTATAAAGAAACAATCGCATCAAAAGTTGAAGGTGTAGGACATTATGAACCGCTTCGTCACTATGCCGAGGTGCACCTTCTTTTAGAACCGCTTAAAAGGGGAGAAGGACTTCGTTTTGAAACGGATTGCAACGAAGATTTTCTGGCAAGAAACTGGCAACGCCTTATCATTACTCACCTTAACGAAAAAAGGCACGTCGGTGTTCTTACAGGTAGTGCAATTACAGATTTGAAAATCACATTAAAATCGGGAAAAGCTCACCTTAAACATACCGAAGGCGGAGATTTTAGACAGGCGACATATCGCGCGGTCAGACATGGTCTTCGTTGTGCGGAAAGCGTGCTTTTAGAACCTTATTATGACTTTACTCTCAACTTGCCTTCCGAATCAATCGGAAGAGCGATGACCGACCTTGAAAAAATGGGTGCAACCATTTCTGCACCTGAAATAAATGGAGATATGGCGCTTCTTACAGGGTATGCACCCGTAAAAGAAATTCGTTCGTATCAGCGTAGTGTCACAAGTTATACTCACGGCCTTGGTATGCTTGCGTGTTCTTTCAGAGGGTATCTTGAATGCAGAAATCCCGATGAAGTAATAGAGGAAATCGGCTACAACTGCGATGCCGATATTGAAAACAGTGCCGACAGCGTATTCTGTGAACATGGTGCAGGGTTTAATGTTCCGTGGCATCAGGTAACGGAATATATGCACCTTGACAGTATTTTCAGCCAAAAAACCGATGAGATAGTAACACCTGTTGTTCGTCAGAAAGTAAAAGCAAATTACAGCGATGATGAACTTATGGAAATATTTGAACGCACTTACGGAAAAATTGTCCGCAAAAATCATAATGTGATGCGAACACCCAAGGATGTTGCACCGCAGAAAAAACATCGTGCATCGGCACAAAAAGAGGGACCCGGATACCTTCTTGTTGACGGCTATAACATCATTTTCTCGTGGGACGAACTCAAGGAAATCGCAAAGGACAACCTCGAAGACGCAAGAAATATGTTAATTGACCGTATCTGCGCTTATAAGGCGATGCGCCCGTACGAAGTAATCGTGGTTTTTGATGCCTACAAGGTGAAGGGAAACCGCGGTGAAGTGGAGAAAATTCACAACATTACCGTTGTGTACACGAAAGAGGCGCAAACCGCCGATGCATATATCGAAAAAACGGCGCACGAACTCGGTAAAAAGCATCACGTTCAGGTTGCTACAAGCGACTATCTTGAACAGCTGATTATCCTGGGTAGCGGTGCTGTAAGGATCAGTGCAAGCGCGTTTATTCGCGAGATTGAGGAAACCAAAAAGGAAATAGAGGAAATAATTAGCAGGAATTTTGTTGAAAATGTATAAAAAAGGGTGCTTGAGAGAATTTTCTGTTGTGAAACCTTGACTAAATATTGAAATGTGATTATAATAAAAGAATAGCATATCCGATAATTAATTTATAAAATTCATTATAAAACACAAGGAGGAATTTATTCATGGCAAGACAGAAAAAAACCATGGACGGTAACACCGCTGCAGCATATGTCTCATATGCGTTTACAGATGTTGCCGCAATTTACCCCATCACACCTTCTTCCAACATGGCAGAAGTAACTGATGAATGGGCAGCTAAAGGTAAGAAAAATATGTTTGGCAGAACTGTAAGAATTGCAGAAATGCAGTCTGAAGGTGGTGCTGCAGGTGCAGTACACGGTTCACTTACAGCTGGTGCTCTTACAACTACTTACACAGCATCTCAGGGTCTTCTTCTTATGATTCCCAACATGTACAAAATCGCAGGTGAACTTTTGCCGTCAGTTATTAACGTATCTGCTCGTGCTCTTGCTTCACACGCTCTTTCAATTTTCGGCGATCATCAGGACGTATACGCATGCCGTCAGACAGGTTATGCTATGCTTTGCTCTGTAAATCCCCAGGAAGCAATGGACCTTGGTGCGGTTGCACATCTTACAACAATTAAGTCAAGAGTTCCTTTCCTTCATTTCTTTGATGGTTTCAGAACTTCTCACGAATATCAGAAGGTTGAATGCTGGACAGACGATCAGCTTAAGGCTCTCGTTGACCTCGATGCAGTAAATGCATTCCGTCGTCGCTCACTTAACCCCGAACATCCCGCACAGCGCGGTACTGCACAGAACCCCGACGTTTTCTTCCAGGCAAAGGAAGCTAACAACAAGTTCTATGAAGCAGTTCCCGAAATCTGTCAGGAATATATGGACAAGGTTAATGCCGAAATCGGTACAGATTACAAACTCTTCAACTACTACGGTGCAGCAGACGCTGAACACGTAATCGTTGCTATGGGTAGTGCTTGTGACACTATTCAGGAAACAGTTGACTATATGGTTAAGAACGGCGCAAAGGTTGGTCTTATCAAAGTTCGTCTTTACAGACCCTTCAGCGCAAAGCACCTTATCGAAGCAATCCCCGCTTCAGTTAAGAAGATCAGCGTTCTTGACAGAACAAAGCAATGCGGTAGCATCGGCGAACCTCTTTACCTCGACGTTGTTGCAGCTCTTCGTGACAGCCAGTTCAAGGATGTTGAAATTTTCGGCGGTCGTTACGGTCTTGGTTCAAAGGATACAACTCCTGCACAGATTATCTCTGTTTACAAGAACAACGATAAGAAGAGATTTACTATCGGTATCAACGATGATGTAACATTCACATCTCTTGAAAT
>JAZREK010000086.1:0-33343 GCA_045660765.1 Clostridia bacterium | reverse complement strand
ACGGCGATGTTGAAAAGATTCTTCCCACTCTTAAATAATTGGGGGAATAAAAATGTTAATTGGTAAAGTTGTCGGAAGTGTTGTTTCAACACGGAAGAACGAAAATCTTGTCGGCAACAAGTTTATGATAGTTGAAACTATCGAAGGCTACGGCGATAAAAAACAGCGCATTGTCGCAGTTGACAATGTGGGTGCGGGCCTCGGCGAAGCAGTTCTTGTTGCAACCGGTAGTGCTGCAAGAATCGGTATTGAGCAGAATACTGCTCCTATCGACGCGGCAATTGTCGGAATTATTGATGACCTTTCATCAGTAAAATAATCTTATACACACGGGAATAGAATCCCATAATCTTAGGAAGGTATTGCTATGAAGTTAGACGAGCTTAAAAGTTTAATACAGGACGCAGGTATAGCAGGATGCGGCGGTGCCGGATTCCCGTCATATGCCAAGCTCAGCGACAAGGCAGAGGTAATTATCCTCAACTGTGCCGAGTGCGAACCGCTTTTCAGGCTTCATCGTCAGCTTCTTAAGCGTTACTCTTTTGAGATTATAAGCACACTCGACAAAATTTGTCAGTGTATAGGAGCGAAGGAGTTTCATATTGCTATGAAGCGTGGGTTCAAAACCACAGCTGAAGCAGTCGAAAGAGATATTCAGCCCTTCGAAAATGGTAAAACAGACTATCTGTACGAAGTTTACCCTGCAGGCGACGAAATCGTGCTCATCCATGACGTGACGGGCAAGACGGTCCCTGCAGGGGGACTTCCCATTGATGTAGGTGTTATAGTATATAATGTAGAAACAGTACTTAACATCTATCACGCACTCAATGGGGAGAAGGTTACACACAAATACGTAACCGTAGGCGGAGCAGTTAAAAATCCGCAGACATATCGTGTTCCTATCGGAACACCCCTTACATATCTTGTAGAGCTTTCAGGTGGAGTGACAGAGGATAACACCGTGATTTTAAGCGGTGGTCCCATGACAGGAAAGCTCGCCAAAGATACCGAAACAGTTACAAAAACTACTAACGGTATTTTGGTTCTCCCGGAAGATAACCCCGTAATTATGAGTCGCAGACAGAATGTGCGCGTTTTAAAACGCCGTACGATGTCAGCGTGCTGTCAGTGTCAGATGTGCACAGATATGTGCCCCAGACATCTTCTTGGTTATCCGATTGAACCGCATAGATTTATGCGTGGTGTAAAAAGCGACGATGCGACCGATACACAGGCTTATCTTAATACGCAGTACTGTTCGCAGTGCGGACTTTGCGAAATGGTTGCCTGCAAGCAGGGGCTTAATCCCCGAACACTTATCGGTGTCGCTAAACAGACTCTTGCAAAAAACGGTATTAAAAATACCGATAAAATAGAGGCGCATCCGCTTCCCGAAAGAAAGATGCGTCGCCTTACAACTTCAAGACTCAGACAGAAACTTGATCTTGAAAAGTATAATAATCCTTCTCTTCTTACAGATGAAGAGGTTAAGGTTAAAACACTTTACATTTCCCTTCGTCAGAACATCGGTGCACCGAGTGTAGCCGCTGTCAAAGAGGGCGATAGTGTAAAGATGGGAGAGGTTATTGCAACAGCTCCCGAAAAGGCACTCGGTCTTCCGATTCACGCTCCTGTGGATGGAAAGGTGCTTAAAGTAAGTAGTGATATGATAGTTATAAAATCTGCAGAAAGGAAATGATACCTAAATGAATAAAGCAATTGGAATGGTAGAATACTCAACTGTTTCGACAGGTATGCAGGCTGCAGATACTATTGTAAAGACTGCTGATGTTGAAATTATTGAGGCAAGCACAGTTTGTCCCGGTAAATATATGGTTGTTTTCGCAGGTGAAATCAGTGCAGTTAAGGCGGCTGTTGATACCTGTACAACAAGATTCAGCGCAAAACTTATTGACAGTTTTGTTCTTGGTAATCCTCATGAAGACCTTCTTCCTGCAATTTGCGGTGCAACTCAGGTTAATGAGGTTGAGGCACTCGGCGTATTTGAAACATACAGTGCCGCAGCGGCAGTTGTAGCGGCTGATAACACGGTGAAGACTTCACTTGTTCAGCTTATTGAAGTGCGACTTGCACGTGGTATGTGCGGTAAGAGCTACGTACTTGTTACAGGTAGCATTAGCGCAGTTACAGCAGCTATTGAAAAAGCGAAAAAAGAATGTCAGGATGGCGGAATGTATCTTGACAGTGTAGTAATTCCCAGACCTTCACAGGATTTGTGGAAGAATATTCTCTAAGATTAGGGGGCAGTTAAAATGGTAGATGAAAAATACATAAGCCAGATAGTAGAAAGCGTTCTTTCAGAAATGGGAATGCAGGAAAAGAAGGAGAAGAAGCTCCTCGGCGTATTTGATGAAATGAGCGACGCTATCGCAGCAGCAGCGGCAGCTTACAAAAAGTTCCGTTCATATACAGTTGCACAGCGTGAAGCTATGATTGAAAAAATCCGTAAATATACTCTCGATAACGCACAGATGCTCGCAGAACTCGGCGTTAAAGAAACAGGTATGGGTAGAGTAAGTGATAAGGTTATCAAGCATCAGCTTGTAGCAAACAAAACTCCCGGTACAGAAGACCTTGATCCCAAGGTTTGGACAGGTGATTGTGGCCTTACACTTGTTGAAATGGCGCCTTACGGAATCATCGGCAGTATTACTCCCTCAACAAACCCCAGCGAAACAGTAATCTGTAACTCAATGGGTATGATTGCGGCAGGTAATGCAGTTGTATTCAATCCCCATCCCGGTGCAAAGCTTACTTCAAACACAGCAGTTGACCTTGTTAACCGCGCGATTCTTGAAGCAGGCGGCCCCGAAAACCTTGTAGTTTCAGTAGCTAATCCTACTATGAAGACTTCTGATGAAATGGTAAAATCAAAATGCGTTAAGATGCTTGTTGCAACAGGCGGCCCCGGCGTTGTTAAGATGCTTCTTTCATCAGGTAAGAAGGCTATCGGTGCAGGCGAGGGTAATCCTCCTGTTATCGTTGACGAAACAGCAGATATCAAGAAGGCAGGCGCAGATATCGTTGCAGGCGCAAGCTTTGACAACAATCTTCCCTGTATCGCAGAAAAAGAATGTTTCGTTGTTTCATCTGTTGCAGATAAACTTATTGCAAGTATGCTTGAAAACGGCGCATATCTTGTAAAGGGCGCAGATATTGAAAAGCTTGTTAAAGTAGCTCTCGTTGAAAAAGACGGAAAGCTCGTTATCAATAAGAAGTTTGTTGGTAAGGATGCAAGTAAGTTCCTCAAGGCTATCGGCATTGAGGCTGATCCCAGACTTATCATTTGTGAAACAGACTTTAACCATCCCTTCGTACAGACAGAGCTTATGATGCCCATTTTACCTATCGTAAGAGTAAATGACATCGACCAGGCTATCGAGTATGGTGTAAAGGCAGAAGACGGCAGACGCCACAGCGCGCACATTCATTCCAAGAATGTTGATAATCTTACACGCTTTGCTCGTGAAGTTGAAACAACTATCTTTGTTAAGAATGCACCCTCATATGCAGGTATTGGTGCAGGCGGTGAAGGTTACACAACTTTCACAATTGCAGGTCCTACAGGTGAAGGACTTACAGCAGCTCACTCATTCACACGTGCAAGACGTTGTGTAATGGTTGACGGATTCCATATAGTATAACTGAAAGAGAGTAATGACTAATGAAAGCTTTAGGAATGATTGAAGTATATAGCTTTACAACAGCAGTTTGTGTAGCAGACCTCTGTGCAAAAACTGCCGATGTAAGAGTTATCGCTTTTGATAGAAACCGTCCCATCAGAACTGATGTTCCTGCTCCGCTTGTAATGGAAGTTAAGATTGAGGGCGATACAAGTGCGGTTCAGTCAGCAATTGCTGCAGCCAAGAAATATGCCGAGGATCAGGGAAAGTATATCGTTTCTCACGTTATAGCTCATCCCGATGACAAGACAGAGCCTATGGCGTATCTTCTTGATATCAACCGTGATAAGTTTAATAAAAAGCTCGGCAAAAGAGCTCCCATCGTTGACCAGGATGCAAATTATAGCGCTATCGGTATCATCGAGGTTCAGGGTCTTGTTGCCGCTATCAGTGGCCTTGATGAAATGCTCAAGGCAGCTAATGTACGTGTAATTCACACAGAAAAACGTCTCGGCGGACAACTTGTAACATTTATCGTAACAGGTGAAGTTGCTGCCGTTAAGGCAGGCGTTGAAGCAGGATGCACAAACGCAAGAAAACTTGGCGAAGTATTCGGTTGTGAAGTAATTGCACGTCCTCACGCTGAAATCATGAAGTTCTTTGATCTTGAAGTGTGATTATAAAAGCAACATATAACTCTTTAAGGAGTAGTTTCTATGAATATAACAGAAATTGAAAACATCGTAAAAAAGGCCTTAAGCGGAAACAGCGATGCAGGCGAGGTTAAAATAGGCGTTTCACAGCGTCATATTCATCTTTCTCGCGAACATCTTGACATCCTTTTCGGAAAAGGTTACGAACTTACAAAAAAGAAAACCCTTATGGGTCGTGAATATGCGGCAGAAGAATGTGTAACACTCGTTGGTCCTTCTCTTAAAGCTATCGAGAAGGTTCGCGTTCTTGGTCCTGTTCGTAAGGATACCCAGATTGAAATTTCAAGAACTGATACTTTCATTCTTAAGGTTAGTCCTCCCGTGCGTCCTTCCGGCGATATTAAGGGTAGCGAACGTATGGTAATCGTAGGACCCAAGGGTAGCGTTTACCTTAATGAAGGCGTTATCATTGCAAACCGCCATATACATCTTACACCCCAGTATGCCCAGCAGCATGACCTTAAAGACGGCGATTGGGTAGATGTAGTTTGTCATGGTAAGGAAAAGACTACAAAGTTCTACGACGTACAGATTCGTGTGCGTGATGACTTCAATGTAGAAATGCACATTGACACCGATGATGCTAACAGCGCAGGTCTTCGCAACGGTGATATGGTAACTATCATCAAAAAATAAAACTTTGCAAGGAGAATTGAAATGTTTGCAATCGAAAGACAACAGCAAATCCTTGAAAAATTGAGAGAAGATGGCGCCGTTTCCGTAAGCCGACTCAGTTTGGAGTTTGGCGTGGCAGAAGAAACAATAAGGCGCGACCTTGAAAAACTTGAAAAACAAGAAAAACTTCTGCGTACTCATGGTGGTGCAGTGCCGATTGATGATAACAAGCACGAACCCTCGCTTGAAAAGCGCAGAAAAATAAATGTGGAAGGTAAAGAAAAGGTAGCCGCACTTGCAGCAGACCTCGTGTCACCCGGCGATACTATCTTTCTTGACGCATCTACAACGACTTATTATATAGCTCGTGAACTCAAGGAAATGAAAAACATAACAGTTGTAACGAATTCTATTGATTCAATCAGAGAACTTTCGCAGAATCCTGATATCAAAGTTATCGGTACAGGTGGTATGGTTGGTGCTAACTCATCTTTTGTGGGAAGTATCGCAGAAGACAGCGTTCGTGAAAAGTATGTTGCCGATAAAATCTTTTTCAGCAGTCGTGGCGTAACAACTGAACTCGGCGTTCTTGACAGTAACGAACAGGAATGTGCTATGAAAAAGTGTATGATGGCATCTTCCTGCAAAAAGATTTACGTATGTGAAAAAACAAAAATCGGCAGAATCGGTTTTGCAAAGCTTGCTTCATTTGAAGATCTTGATTACTTTGTAACAGAAAATGTTGCTGATGAAGAAATGAAAAAGAAGATTGAAGAAGCAAACGTAACTCTTATAACAACACAGTAAAATATATAGCCCGCTTTTAGAGCGGGCTATTTTTTAATTAAAAAAACTTTTTTGTACATAATAAGATAAAACGGAAAAGGTGGTAATAAAATGAAAGTAGCGTTTTTTGACGCAAAACCCTACGATAAGCCGTCTTTTGAAAAGTACGGAAAAGAGAAAGATATTAAATTCAAATATTTTGAAACAAAGCTTAACGAAGATACGGCAGAACTTGCACACGGGTTTGATGCCGTATGTGCATTTGTAAATGATACAATAAATTCGGAAGTTATTGATAAACTTTATGAAATGAACGTAAAAGTTATTGCACTGCGTTGTGCAGGATTCAATAATGTTGATATGAAATATGCGCACGGCAAAATTCACGTTCTGCGAGTTCCTGCATATTCGCCCTACGCCGTTGCCGAACACACAATGGCAATGCTTCTTACGTCAATCAGGCGCATTCATAAGGCTTACATCAGAACGAAGGATTTTAACTTCAGTTTAAGCGGAATGACGGGGTTTGACCTTCATGGCAAAACTGTCGGAGTAATCGGTACAGGTCGTATAGGTCGCGTGTTTATTGATATTTGTCGCGGTTTTGGTATGAAGGTGCTTGCCTACGATAAGTATCCTGCGGAGGGACTTGATAACGGAGACACGATAAGGTATGTCAGCCTTAACGAACTTTTGGCGCATAGCGATATAATATCGCTCCATTGTCCGCTTACCGATGAAACAGTCCACATTATTGACGAGGAAAGCATCAACAAGTGTAAAACAGGTGTTGTTATTATAAATACTTCCCGTGGCGCGCTTGTCGATGCCGAGGCACTTCTCAATGCCATCAAATCGCGCAAAGTAGGAGCCGCGTGTCTTGATGTATATGAAGAGGAAAGCGACCTTTTTTTCGAGGATTTTTCAGGACATATCGTGGAGGACGACACTCTCGCACGACTTATCTCAATGCCGAATGTTATTGTGACATCGCATCAGGCATTTCTGACCGAGGAAGCGCTTTCTAATATTGCTGAAACAACAGTCGGAAATCTTGAAACCTTTTTTGAAAAAGGGGAGTGCCCAAACGAGCTTTGCTATCGCGGGGGAAACACCTCTGACTGCAAAGAAGGCAAATGCTTTTAGCTGCACGGTTTGGGGACGGGGCAGTTTTTGTGCTATTTAAAAAGTAATAAAAACGACGGAATACATAGGTATTCCGCCGTTTTTTTATAGTATGAAAGTATTAACTGAAAAATAGAATTTACTCTGTGTTATTCAAGGATTTTCTCTTTTTTATTATCTAACATAATATTAAGCTCAATCACAGTTGACTTTTCATTTATCGCAAATATGATGATGCTATCCCTTCTGTTCTTTGCATAAAGCGGGGCAAGACCATTATACTTGAGCATTTTTTGAACTTCCTCAAAATTGAGCTTCATGCCAAACGCAAATTGAACGAGCTTGTCTCTGGATGGTGTTCTAGTTCCATTTAAAATCTGATAAGCGTAAACTCTGTCGAGCCCGGAACGCTTTATAACCTCGCTTTTAACAAGCTGTTTCTCTTCTATGAGATTATTGAGGTATTCAGATATATTTACATTTATAAACTCTTGTTTATCTAAAAAGCCGTCCAGATCATGGCTTTTTTCAATAGTCTTTAAAAGTTCATCAGTTTGTTTCATGTTGACATTCTCCTTGCACTTGGCTATACTTATTGTAATACTAATTTCAATTACTTGCAATAGGGGTTTAGAAAAAATGAAGGCTAAAGAATTAACCTTTGTAAAAAGAAAATATAATCCTGCGATACAGGATTTTTTGAAGCACCTGTCAGACACTCCGCATCCTAACTTTCCTGTTATTGCTGAAGTACACGATGATTATTATGTGATGGAATACATCGAGGGAAAAACACTTGAGGAGGAATTAGCTGATAAAGTTTTTCCTAAAGAAACAGCAAAAGAATTTCTCATTCAGCTTATTGATGCTGTGGAGTTGCTTCATAAATTTAACATTGTGCACCGCGATATCAAACCTGAAAATATTATTATTTCTACTGACGGAACTCTGAAACTGATTGATTTTGATATTGCCAGAAAGATTGTGAATTTAAAAAACAGAGACACGCGACTTCTTGGTACAGCAGGATATGCAGCCCCTGAACAGTTTGGTTTTACGCAAACGGATGAACGCTCGGATATTTATGCGATCGGGATAGTTTACAACTATATGCTTACAGGGAAATCTCCGTTTGAAGAGCTTGCCGTCGGGCAGACAGGGAAAATAATACAAAAATGTATCAAGATGGACAAACGCGACAGATATAAAAGCACAAGTCTTCTTCGCAAAGATGTAAAATCAGATATATACACCTCTTATAAATTGTTTGAAATCCTTCCCGGTTTCAGGACAAAAAATCCTTATAAGATGGTATTTGCATCTGCATCTTATATTCTTTTTATTATGTGTTACACGGTGCTGATTGTAGATCAGGCTCCAAAATCATTTTCATTGGAAGCGTTTCTTTTTTATGCCGTTGTTGGTACGGTTATACTTTATAACATACTATTTTTCTCTGTTCTGACAAACTTTCTTAATGTCGTAGATAAAATAAAATTTCCAATCAAAAAAAAGCGTATAAAACAAATTATACTTCTTTTAGTTATATACTTGGCGGGAGTAGTTGTTTGCTTTGGAATTTTCGGTAACTTCTATGAAAGCATACGATATAACCCGATAAGTATAACATTTTTATTGTACGGTTACATTTTATATTCTCTAATACAAGGCTTGACTTTTGGTATGCTTTAAGCATACCAAAAGCTTTTTTTTTGACATAACATATAGTTAGAGAATCTGGTTTTACATAAGAAATGATTATTAAAACTTGCTTTCAACTATATAAAAGGGGATGTTTGAATGAAATGTAAAAAACAAATAATTGCGGTAATGCTAATCATATCGCTGTTTGCAGTAAATACGGTAGCGGTATTTGCGGCACTTCCCGGATATGGGGAAGAGTACGCAAATCAACCCTCTACGTCGTACAGTCAGATTTTCCATGATGTAAATAAGAATCATTGGGCGTTTGAATACATTATGGAAATGAATTCGAGAGGAGTTTTGTCCGGATATCCTAACGGAAATTTTTATCCTGAAAACACTATTACCAGAGCAGAATTTGCAAAAATTATGTGTCTGGCGGCAGGACTTAAGGTATCAGCCGTGTACCAAACATCTTATTCAGACGTTGAAACTTCAGCTTGGTACGCACCTTATGTTGAAACAGGGAAATATTATCTCAGTGGATATATTTCAGGTGAAAAAAGCTACTACAAGCCGGATTCCAATGCTCTGAGAGAAGATATTGCCGTTGCACTTGTAAAGCTTAAGGGATACGATACTTCTGTTTATGATGAATCAATATTAAAAGTGATGTTTACCGACTGGCAGTCTATCAGCGAGGGCGCAAGGAAATATGTTGCCGTAGCTGTTGAAAAAGGACTTATTTCGGGATACGAAGATAATACATTCCGTGGACAGGCAACCCTGACGAGAGCAGAGGCATCTACCCTTATGTGGAGAGCGTATCAGTACGGCAGCGAAAACAAAGTGTTTGATGAAAAAACGGAAAATGAACAAAAGGAAGAAGTAATGGAAAAAGAGCCTGATCCACTTGTGCTTTCACTTTCTGCATCAAAAACTTCGTACACAGTGGAAGAGGGAGAGAGTGTAGAGATTAAAATTACTGTCAGCGCTAACGAAGAAGGCGAATACATCCCCGAAGTAGACGGCGATACAGATATCCTTTCCGGGAAGCCAGATGTTTCGACAAAAGGTAATAATACAATATGTGAATATGAAACTGATAAGCTTGAAGCAGGAGAATATGAATTAAGCTTCAAAATAAAAGATGATGCCGAAACTCATAAGAAAACAGTCAAGATTACAGTAGAAGAGCCTGATCCTCTTACACTTTCACTTTCTGCATCAAAAACTTCATACACAGTGGAAGAGGGAGAGAGCGTAGAGTTTAAAATTACCGTCAGCGCTAACGAAGAAGGCGAATACATCCCCGAAGTAGACGGCGATACAGATATCCTTTCCGGGGAGCCAGATGTTTCGACAAAAGGTAATAATACAATATGTGAATATGAAACCGATGAACTTAAAGCCGGAAAGTATGAATTAATATTCAGTATTAAAGACGCTTCAAAGACTCATGAAAAGAAAATCAAGATTACAGTAGAAGAACCTGAGCCGGAATACACATACGAAATGGATACTGTTGTTAAAAATGTCAACGGGGTTTTCCAAATGGTATCTACGGAAAGCGGATTTGTTTATTGGAGCCGAAGTGAGAATAAAAATGATAACGACACTATCTATGAATATGACGGAACTTCAACACGTCCGATATTCAGAACTGAAGAGGTCGGTTATTTGGGAGAGAAAGAATTAAGTAAGGCTGAACTTGCATGGGTGTATACAGATATATTGGGAATAGGGTTTAATCCGAATGACCACTGTGTATATGCGTTTATAAAAAATTATGAAGAATATTATATTTACAATGCTACAGATGATTGTATTTATATGGGCTTGGATTTTTATTATGACACAGATTCATATGTTAAGATAGAAGGTTATAATGATGGAAGGGGATACTACGAGATAAATTTTGATAATGAAAATAATTTGTACATCAATGATCTTCAGGTTTTGACGGATAGGGTTCTGGCAAAGGGAAATGGTTGGAGTACATATTTTTTCCTGGAAGATACATTGTGTGAAGTGTGGAACTATCGGTTTTACCGCTTGAATATAAGAACCGGAAAAATGGAAGAAATAGATTATTATACCGGAAATTCTTCAACACCGGTTTGTGCGAATGATAAATATGCTTTTCTCGTTGCTATCGAAGAGAGAATTTTTGACACTATTTTATATGCTAATGAAATTTATACTGTTGATCTGAACGGAGACAGCGAATTATTGTGTACTATTGACGATATTGATAATGTGGATAGGAAAGTAATAAATTTTGAAAATATTAAACGCGAAAAGTCAGTAGCGAGTAATGATGACACCATCTACTTCTATGACGAAGATTATGATTCCATTCGCTGCATTCGTAAAAAACAATGAAATATTTCCTTGAACACAGTATGCTAATATGATAGAATATTTTTAGCAAAACACGAGGAGTTGAAAAAATGAAAAAACTTGTAAGTTTATTTATTGTAATTGTTTTTACATTTAGTATCTTTCTTTCTGTGCAGGCGAATGAGTATATGAATGTATATTCGCTTGATGGCAGAGTAAAGACTATAAGGACAGCAGATTTTAATGCATGGCACGCTGTGGGTTGGTACAGCGTCCCTGTTATGTATGTGTATTCTCTTGATAACAGGATGGAAATCATAAAAACATCAGATTATGATGCATGGCGCGCAGTAGGCTGGTATAACCAACCGATGATGTATATATATAATATTGACGGACGAGAAAGGTTTATAACCCAAAAAGATTATAATGACAATTACTATTATTACAGTGAATGTGAATGGTATCCTTACCCTGTAATGTATGTGTACGCAGCAGACGGAAGACGTCAAATTGTCCCTAAAACTGAGGCTCAGGCGTGGAAATCCGTAGGCTGGGATTATCAAACAAGTTATGCCGACAACATACCATTTTGGCTGAATAGCCAAGAGTGGGCAATCATAGATTTAAGCGTTGGTCCTTACAGTGATTGGAAAGATAACAGAAATTATTATATAGACAAATATTTTATTGAAATGCCGCGTGAGGACCGCTTGAATATCAAGCATTATAGAGAATCCCAGGAAAGTGATTATCATAAGTATTTGATTATACCCAGGCATAAAACAACAAATACGGTTGCCATGATGGGCTGGAAGGATAATGTTTTTGGTTCCGGATTTGCAGAGTCTGGTACACTCTGCAGCGTTGGTAACGGTGTTCCTTTTTCAGTGGGTGTTTATGATCCGATAGGGGATTTTCTTCCAATTCTTAAACTGAAGAATAATGAAGGTTGTGAATTTGTAATAAATCAGAATCTTTTAGGCACTATAGGCGGTGAATTTGATAACGATAAAGTTCTTGACCTTACAGAATGGAAATATTCCCGATATTGATAGTTCGGATTACTCGCTTTTGGTTAACCAAAAGAGAATAGTCCGAACCTGCCTTAAACGGTGGAATTTCGGTATCTTTTGGTTAAGTGTTGAAACCTATGTATTAAGAAAGCAGAGAACGTCAGTTCTCTGCTTTCTTGTAACATAAATCTATTATTTATACTCTTTTGAATACAACAAATTACCATTTTTGTCATAATATTCAACATACATTGATGTTATTGCAGGTTCTTCAAGCTTCATCATATCGAAGACACCTTCAAATGTTTCGACCATTTCGGGGGTTTCCAATGTTTGCTTCATAGTGGAGGAGGCATTGGCGGCCACATCTGCGGTATACTTAAAACCACACACGATAGATGTTCCTCTTGCTTCCAAAAAGCCTTTTCCGTATTGGTTGGTAGAAGAACTTTCATAAGTGCTTCTTGAGTTTCTGACATACTCAGCAACCTTAGCTTCAGCATCAGATGATGAGGGTGCGCTACCGCCATCATAAGTATCTTCTTTGTATTCAAATTCTGAATCGCCGTCACCGTCGGATTCTCGAGTTTCGGAGTATTTGTCATACTCATGCTCTCGGGTAGGTTCTGTTGAGATTGTTTCATCAAACTCTTCGTCTTCCTCTTCATCGGCAGCATTGTTTTCAATTACACCGGATTCCTCGTTGTTTTCACTTGAAGTTTCGGAATCATTGCTACCAAACCAACCGGTAATTTCAGTTACGCCGGAAGCTTCCATAATCATAAAAGCTCCAAAAACAGTGATGAATATGATAGCAATTATAAGTGCTACAACAGGTGCATTACTCTTCTTCGGCGCGGGTGCGCTGTAAGTAGGATTATGATAGGTATCAGCAGGTTGCTGATAAGGAGCCTGGTAGCCTCCATAAGATTGATTCTGTGAAAAAGTTTGCTGGGGTTGAGGTGCAGAATTCACTGCATCATATGGTGTGCCACAGTAGGGGCAAAAACTTCCTGAATTCTGAACTTCTTTTCCGCAATTGCGACAATACATGGTAAATCACCCTTTGTTTCTTTTATTAACTTAATTATACTTTTTATTACAAATTTTGTCAATAATTAAAAACAGAGCATACCGTAAGGTATGCTCTGTTTTTATTCTGGTGGAGGCGGCGGGAGTCGAACCCGCGTCCGAAAACATATTCACATCGGCATCTCCGAGCGCAGTCACTTAATTGACGTTCCCTCCACCGCAAGGCAAGTGACAGCCCACGCGGTTTTAGTAGCTTCATTTGTCATGTATGGCGCAAAGCTTAACCATATCACGTTCACCACTGCGTGACGCTCTTATCCAAGCCGTGGTCCTCTCGGTAAGAACGGCCGCCTAATTAGGCAGCGTAAGCTACTTTATTGTTAGCGTTTAAATTTAAAAATCGGGATTTTAACGCAGTTCCCGCTGCGGCTCGCTTCCCATGCTTCAACATCCCCGTCGAAACCGGTACGCCCCCATATACAGCCAACAAAAGCAGTTATCAACGATTTTGCATTTTAAGTGTTCTCTCGATAAGTCGTCCTGCATCACGTTTTGCGGCATCGTCACGCTTATCGTAAAGTTTTTTACCGCGCGCAACGGCAATTGTGATTTTAACACGCTGTCCTTTAAGATACATATCAAGGGGAATAAGTGTCAGTCCCTTCTGATTCACAACGCCAAGGAGCTTCATAATCTCTTTCTTGTGCATCAGTATCTTTTTCGGACGAAGCGGGTCACGGTTAAAAATATTACCCTTTTCATAAGGAGAAATATGCATTCCGTGAACGAACATTTCACCATTTTTATCTATTTCGCAATAGCTTTCCTTAAGACTTACTCTGCCCATACGGACTGATTTAACTTCTGTTCCGAAAAGCTCAATGCCTGCCTCGTACTTTTCTTCTATGAAGAACTCGTGATGAGCGCTTCTGTTTTGAACGAGGTTTCTTTTCATTTCTTTTTCTGCCACCAAGCTTTCCTCCTTCCAAAAGTACAAAATCTATTCTGCGCGAAATCTTACTTGCTGCGACAAGTTTTACCTTAACCTTATCTCCGATAGAAAGTACGTGTCCACTACGCTCTCCCGTCAAGGTAAGACGTTTTTCATCAAACGCATAGTAGTCGTTTTTTAAATCCTCAACTCTTACAAGTCCTTCAACAGTATTGGGAAGCATTACAAAAAAACCAAATCCCGTAACCGATGAAATAACTCCGTCAAATTCCTGACCGACGAATTTTTCCATATATTCCGCCTTTTTAATGTCAAGAGTGTCCCTCTCGCAAAGGGTTGCGGCATTTTCGCGGTCACTGCATTGCACAGCGGCATCCGCCACAAACTTTTCAAGAGATTTTTTCATATCGGCATCGTTTTCAATAGCCGCCTTAAGCGCACGATGGCACACAAGGTCGGGATATCTGCGGATAGGCGAGGTGAAGTGGCAATAATAATCAAGCCCCAATCCGTAGTGGCCGTCGTTATTATTGCTGTAAATTGCTTTTGCCATACTGCGAAGAAGCATTGTAGATATAGTTGCTTCCTGCTCGGTGCCACTGACTTCCTCAAGTATTTTTGATAAATCGCGTGAAGCACCATAGCCCATATTATATATGAAATTCAGCGTATTTTCAAGTCTTTCTTCGTTGGGAACATCGTGAACTCGGTAAATCGACGGAATTTTCTTATTTTCCCACAAATATTTGGCAACAGCACTATTTGCAGCAACCATAAATTCCTCTATTATCTTGTTTGCAAACGAACTCTCGCGCAGTACAATATCTATCGTCTTGCCATTTTTGTCAAAAACTGCCTTTGCCTCGGGAATATTAAAATCTATACTTCCGCGCTCCTTAGTTTTTTCAGCGAGAAGAAGATATAAATCATACATATCTCCGAGCATAGGGAGTAGGTGTGCATATTTTTCGCACAAATCTTCAGGCTTTTCTTCAATAAGCAATCTCACATTATTATATGTCATACGATTTGTGCTTTTGATAAATGATTTATAAAAAGCCGAGGAAAGCACGTTACCTTCAGTATCAAAATCCACAAACGCCGACATCGTAAGGCGCACAACACCCTCATTAAGCGAACAAATATCGTTTGAAAGCTTTACGGGAAGCATCGGAAGTACGCGGTCAGCCAGATAAACGCTCGTACCGCGCGAATACGCCTCCTTATCAAGGAGTGAGCCGGGTTTTACATAATTGCTTACATCGGCAATATGAACGCCAAGTCGGTAACCCTTGTCGGTTTTTTCAACAGATACAGCATCGTCAATATCTTTGGTATCATCGCCGTCAATAGTGATAATGGTTTTGCCTGTAAGGTCGAGTCTGCCTTCAAAATCGTCTTCGCGTATTACAGCAACTTCGTTTGCTTCGTTAAGAACTTTTTCGGGGAAATCAGTCTTGAAATCATAGCTCTTTATAACAGAAAGGACATCAACACCGAAGTCATAAGGAAATCCCAGAACCTCAACAATTTTACACGAAAGCGATGATGTAGGGGAGTCATAGTCGGTAATCTGCGCTACAACCTTCTGCCCATTCAATGCACCACCACAATCACGCTGTGCTACGAAAATTTCGTCAGGGAGTTTATCGTTGTCGGGTGTAAAAATACCGTATCCGCGCTCCTGCGTGAATATTCCCACAACCTTATTATTTGCACGTGAAAGAACGCGAAGAATAACACCTTCGCGGTTTTTATCGTTTTTTTGCGATTTTTTTATCTTAACTAAGACGCGGTCGCCGTTGAGTGCACCGAAAACATCTTCAATCGCTATGTGAATATCGCCTTTTTCTTCGGTAACAAAACCAAACCCCTTTGAAGTAGCGCGAAAAACACCCTCAACAAGTCCCATAGATTTTGCGGAAAAAAGGCGACCTTTTTTACCTGAAATAATGACTCCTTCGTCTAAAAGAGAGTCTATTATACTATTAAATTTATTCATATCGCTGCTCGGAACACACAGAAGAATCGCAATATTCTCCCTTGTCATCGGGGCGTATTCCTTACTTTGTATAAATGCCGTGATTTTTTCCTTATGCATAATAGCTCCTTAAATAACGAAGTGATTTAGAGTAAAAAAATAGCGGGTGCATTAAGCACCCGCCCATTGTTGCTTATTTTATGAGTCCAAGTGAAAGGACAACTGATAAAGCAATGAAAAGAACAGCTACAACTGCTGTAAGCTTTTCAAGAATACCATCAAGTGTGTTAGACTTGTTCTTTGAGAAGAAAGTATCGCCGGAGTTACCCATTACAGCGCTTGATCTGGTATCTTTACCCTTCTGGAACAAAACAATAACAGTAAGCAAAAGTGCTACTACAATATAGGCAATAGTAAATATCAGCTTCAACTTCATTTTTTACACCTCCGTAAAATAACGATTAACATCTACATTACTTTAGCATAAGATTATGAAAAAAGCAAGCCTTTTTTTTATTATTCTCAAATTTTCTTCAATTTAACCGTAATATTGATTTTTTTAATTAAGTATGTTATTATAATATATATATCAACGTAGGTATTTCAACTGTTCTGAAAAGGGGATAAATCCACATGAAAATTACTCGCATAACAGCCATTTTTTTAATATTTGTTTTGGTTTTACCGCTATGCGCAGCGGCACAGGAATATATTAATCGCGGACAGGTGGCAGATATGTTGCTTGCAGCAGCAGATTATTATAACCCGACGTTGCAACGCAGTGATATAATAAAAGGCTACGAAGACGGACAACTGCATGAGGATTGGAATGTTACACGCGCGGAAGCTCTTGTAATGCTTAAACGTGCTTTTGGGACTATCCCAGAACCAAAGGGGCATAATAAGCGCGTTGCACTCACATCCGGAGATTTTACAGATATTCCTCAGTGGGCAGAAGAAGAACTTAAAAACGTGTTTGACAGCGGTATTGTGGCAGGAACATCAGAAGGCAATTTCACTCCTGACGCAAACATAACAGAAGAGCAGATGCAGCTCTTTATAGACCGCGTATACTCTCTGTTCGGAACCAATGTCAAGGATGATTTTTATGCAACCGTAAACAAGGGGACACTTGAAAGACTTGAAATTTTACCGGGAAATGCAGTGGCAGGAACTATTACAAACATGCAAATCAACACTTTTTCAAATCTTTACAGGTTGATATTGAATCTGACTAACAAGGAACATCCTGAAGGAACAAAAGAACAAAAAATAGCAGATTTCTATAATTGCATCACTGATGTGAAAACAAGAAACGAGCAGGGAATAACCCCTATTAAAACATATCTTGACGAGATAGACAAAGTTAAAAACATATCGGAGCTTACTTTGGTGCACGATATGATTTCTTCGGAAGTTTATCTGGACACTTTTGTTGGTTTTGGTCTTACAGTTGACCTTGCAGACAGCTCAAAATACATGTTGACATTTGGAACTATGGAACCTCTTATGAATAAAGAACTTTATGAAGATGAGGTTCAGAGCAAGGCGTATATAGAGTATCTGGAGAAGATTCTCATTTTAAGCGGCGAAGAGGAAAGTCTTGCAAAAGAAAATGCAAAGGCATATTTTGAATTTGAAAAATCCCTTGCCCGTAAGATGCTTTCGCTGGAAGATGCGCAGGATATTGATAATGTATATAACGTATGGTCTTACAACAAAATAAGTATGATGTTCCCTGATTTTGACCTTGAAAAGGTGCTTTCAACCAGCGCGCTTGTAAAGGATGACAAAATTATGGTATCGGACATAGCGCTTACTGAAGCATTTGCCGCAGAATACAATCAGGCTAATCTGTCTGTACTTAAAACGGCGATGAAAATTTCTCTTATTTACGATGTAGGAGAGACTCTCAGTGAAGATTTTACAAGGGCAGAAAAGTCATTGAACCTTGTCCTTTACGGAACTGAAGGCTCAAGTGATATAAGACAGATAGCGTTGAATAAGATTGAGGAAATAATGCCTGAATATGTTGCACAGATCTATGTGGAACGATATTTTAATGAAGCATCAATACAAGATGTCTACAATATGACAAAAGAAATCATAGAAACATTCAAAAAACGCATAGACAATCTTACCTGGATGGATAATGGAACAAAAGAAAAGGCAAAGATGAAACTTGATGCCATTAGAATAAAAGTTGGTTCACCGGATGATTACGGAACCTATATTGACGATGTAACAATCCTCTCTCCGGCAGAGGGCGGAACTTATTATAATAATATGATTGCTATAGCGAAAGAGGCCGTGAAGTGTTATGGAGCGATGCAGTTTAAAGAGGTTAATCACGATGCATGGGTGATGCAACCTTATGATGTTAATGCTGCATACGACCTTACTTCAAACGATATAACCATTCCTGCAGCAATTCTTATGCCGATTATTTATGACAAGAGCTTTTCTTATGAGGAAAAGTTAGGCGGAATAGGCTTTATAATAGCACATGAAATAACTCATGCGTTTGATTCTACCGGTGCAAGATTTGACGAAAACGGAAACGTAAAAGACTGGTGGAAAGAAAGTGACTACAAAGAATTTGAACTCCTTTGCGAGAAAGTTGTTGATTCTTATGACGGTATCGAATCAATTCCCGCGGTAAGAAATAACGGACGATTGACACTGAACGAAAATATTGCGGATTTGGGAGCTATGGAGTGCATTACGGACATTGCTACCGAAAAAAATCTTGATTTGAAAAAAGTTTATTCAGCTACAGCTAAAGCGTGGGCAACTACCTCAACAAGAGAGTATGTGTCCTTTATGTCAGAAATAGATACGCATAGTGGTGAAAAAATCAGAATAAATCATGTTCTTAAAAACATTGATGAGTTTTACGAGGTATTTGAAATCGTGGAAAATGACGGAATGTATATTCCACCCGAGGAAAGAGTAAAAGTTTGGTAAAAGAAAAGCGTATGTGTAGTTTTACACATACGCTTTTTTCAATAATCAAAACTGCAAAGCTTTATGCTCTCGATACCAAACGGTCTTGGATTTTCATTTGCGCCTCTCAAAAGGTTGTAGGGTGTATTGTATATTGTGATTTCAGCAACAGTACCGCAATCCAGATTAAATATCTCTGTCATGGGAATTTCGCTGAAGAATGTCAGTGTTCGCTTTCCGATTTTTATACGGCATATGTCAAAGTTGCCGTGTACCGACATTGCTTTTCCCGCAAGGTTTGATTCGGGAAGTTTAACCGCATAGGTAAGCGGGCCGTAATAGTATCCCATTCCTGATTTTGTAACATCATTTTCGTATGAATCAAGCTTGGTAAGAGTTGCGTCCTTTGCATCAAAATCTCCACAAAGGTACAAAGGTTCAAACGAGGTTACATTATATGAATGAAAATGAGAAGGTGTAAGAGAATTATAATCAGGAGTATAATTATTTGACTTCTTGTATTCAAGTGCAAAGGTATTTTTACCGTCAGCTATAAGTTCGGTTATATCAATACCCATAAACCGCGGGTCTTTTGGTGAAGGCACGAGTCCTTCAAGTCTTTTTCCGTTAAGCTCTATAAAGTCGAGGTTGTCTGCATTTTCAATATATGCTCTGACTTCGCCTATCGAATTTTTTTCAGCATAGAAAGGATATTTCACCTTGACGGTTTCACCATCAGGAAGTGAATAAAACTCCCTGTGAAGATTGTCAATGCTGTTTTCGCGGAAAGATTTTTTCCCGAAACACGCATTAACGTTTTTGAGGGGAAGTATGTTTTCTTCTGCATCGGAAAGAGCAAAAAGAATATCTCCCTCGTCTTGGCAAGGTGCAAATTCCATATCGTCGGTATAGGGGGGAGCTATATCTGCATCCATACTGCACGAAGCAATAAGAAGTGCTGTTTTACCTGCTTTAAGAGTGAATACGAACTGACCGTTTGTTTGAGGTATTTTATAAATTTCACCTGATGCGCAGTCAGTTGCGAAAAGAGGTTTTCCCGAATTTTCAGCTGTGATACAAGTATCCTTGCGCGCGGTCACGAAAATATACTCATTCTCATTATCTGCTCGCCTGTTTACAAAACAGGTGTTATCACAGGTTAGGTTGAAAGAATCCTTGTTTTGCAAGGCAGTGTAATCAATATCATCAAATACGCTGTAAGAATTACCGCTGAAAGCTCCAAGTACAGACTTGTCCGAAATAATCAGCGTATCATACTCGAAACAGCCTATTTTTATGCTTTTAACACAGTTTTGCGACTCGCTTGTAAAGAAACTTTTTTCCACCAGGTGGAAGGAAATTCCGCGCTTGAGCATTTCACTTACGCAAGTTTCAAAAGATGCTTTGTTTTGCGCATCATAAATGATAAGAACACGCGCATCGCTTTTAGTGTTAGATGATACAAAACATAATCTTGCAAGTCTGTCGGAAAGTGATTTTTCAGTATATTTAGAAAGTGAAACGGTATTTTCCTCATATTTTCTGCGGTCGGAAAGAGAAAATGCCACACTGTCGTAAACTATACTGTCAGCTCCGAACGAAGCCATAAAAGCACCTTCGTTGTAACGCATTGAAGATGGTGCAAGTTTAGGTACATTAATTCGGATTGAAAAACCTTTTTCAAACTGTTCTGCAACGGTTTGTGCAAGTTTAAGTTCAATAAAATCAGGCTTCTGAGTGTCTACGCAAACCGAGACAGTGTCGGAGCAAAGATATTGTTTCTGGCGGGAAATTTCTTTTTTCCCGCTTACATTTATGCAAAGTGAAAGCGATTTTTCCGCACACTTTTCATGAAGAATTTTAGAAAAGTTTTCTGCCAGCAAATCACTTGCGCAGTTATAATAATTTTCTGCAAAATGTGTTTCGCCCGAAATCAACTTTTCTGCGCCGGAAACAAGACTTTCTCCACAGCGGGAAAGTGCTTCAATAAAACAAGGTGTTGAAGAAACCGGAATATCAATACCTGTGGATATACTCTTGATTTCAAAACCAAGAAATCGCTTGCATTCGCGGAAATATTTAGCATAGACCGCCTCTACAAAACTTTCTGTTGTGAAAATATTGGTAATATCTGCAAAAGGTGCACGTGAAGAAGCACGCATTTTACTCATATCCCTTAAAACGTTTGTGTATTCGGGCTTTTCTTCTATGATTTCGTCAAACTTTTCGATGTCCTTTTTTTCTGCTTTCACAAAATCGCGCACGCGGTAGTCGGAAACACTTGTGACTTCTCCGGCACCATTACCACTCGAAGAAGAGTTTTCGTCGCACAATGAAAGAGCAATGCCATATTTACCGCATCTTCTTGCAGCTGTTCGCACAAGCTCGAAGTATTCGTCGGAAAGATACGGAAGGACAAGGCCTTTTGAAACCCTTATATAAACGTGCGAAATTCCCATTTGGGCAAATGAATAAAGCTGTTTATCAATCTCTTCTGCGGTTGGCTTTGCACACCAATCCCAGATAACGGCAGGGGAATATTTACTGTATGTATTTTTAAATTCGCGGATATCCATAAAGAAAACTCCTGTAAATTTTTAATAGACACTATACAATTCATTTTAACTTATAACGAAAAAAAGGTCAACAAGAATATAGAGACTTTTCGTGAATATATTAAAACGTGGGTTATTGCAAAGGGAAATATGCAGAAAATACAGAAAATAAATGCAAAAAAGGACTAAAATTTTTTAAAATGGTAAAAACGCAACCCAGAGTTGCGAAAAATTCAAAGGTAAGTTGCTTGATAAAAACATGATAATTTTGGTATTATAAAATCAATCAGAGTGAAAGTGGGGAACGAAAAATGAAAATTGGTGATAAAATTGCACATCTGCGCACCTTGGCGGGAATATCTCAGGAACAGCTTGCAGAGAAAATAGACGTTTCAAGGCAATCTGTATCGAAATGGGAAATGAACCAAGCTCTTCCGCAGATAGACAAGGTGCTCTTGCTTTGTGAAATTTTTGGAATTACAGCCGATGAACTTTTAAGAGATAAAATGAATCTGTCCGAAAAAGGCAGAAGAAAATCCGAAGGACTTAAGTATTTCGGAACAGACGGCTTCAGAGGAGAGGCAAACGTTTCCCTCACTTCGATACAGGCGTATAAAGTAGGACGATTTTTGGGTTGGTATTACGCGAGCGAGCTTTCCGGTTGCAATAAGAACAAATATAGACCCAGAATAGTAATCGGTAAAGATACCCGTCTTTCAAGTTATATGCTTGAATACTCAATCGTGGCAGGTATAACTGCATCCGGAGCAGATGCGTATATGCTCCATGTAACGACCACTCCAAGTGTTTCTTATGTGACAAGACAAGAAGAATTTGATTGCGGCATCATGATTACAGCTTCGCACAACCCTTACTATGATAACGGAATTAAAATCATAAACCGATTCGGCGAAAAACTTGATGACGCTACAACCTCTCTTGTTGAAGCGTATATCGACGGAGATTTAGGAACTCTCGGCGTTTCGGGGGACGATTTACCCCTTCCCACAAAGGAAAAAATAGGTCGAATAGTCGATTATTCATCTGGGCGAAATCGCTATCTCGGGTATCTTATTTCGCTTGCATCACATTCATATAAATCACTTAAAATAGGTCTTGACTGTGCTAACGGAACAAGTTGGATGACAGCAAAAGCTGTATTTGAAGCACTTGGTGCGCAAACTGTTGTAATAGGTGCAGAACCTGACGGTATAAACATAAATGAAAATTGTGGATCAACACATATGGAAAACCTATGCCGCATAGTGAAAGAGCAGCATCTGGATGTCGGTTTTGCTTTCGACGGTGACGCTGACAGATGTATGGCTGTTGATGAAAACGGAAACATTATAGACGGAGATATTATTCTTTATATTCTGGCCAAACGCCTTAAGTCAAGAGGTATGCTCAATAATAACACCGTTGTAACTACCATCATGTCTAACAGCGCATTAAAAGATGCTTTTGCGGAAATTGGTATCAAGTGCGAGCAGACAAATGTGGGTGACCGATTTGTGTATGAACGTATGCAGGAAAAGGATTATTGCCTCGGAGGAGAAAATTCGGGACATATAATAATCAAAAAATATGCAACAACAGGAGATGGCATGCTTACTGCCATTATGCTTGCAGAAGAAATTTGTGATTCCAAACTTTCTCTTGGTGAACTGGCATCTCCTGTAAAACTGTACCCCCAACACATTGAAAATGTTCGCGTGAAGGAAAAAAGCGCAGTTATGTCAGATTGCGATGTCTTAAACGTATTTCACGAAACAGAAAATCTTCTGCGGGGTAAAGGAAGAATCCTCCTGCGTCAAAGCGGCACAGAAGAAGTTATAAGAATAATGGTAGAAAGTGAAACTTTGGAAAAATGCAAGGAGTACGCGCAAAAAATAGTTCGTGTTATAGAAGAAAGGGGATTTAGAAGTGAGTAAGCGGATCAGAACATCTGAATTGTTTGATTGTAATATTCCTTATCTCAAATCGTTTTTCAAGGATTCAGAGTATCCGTGGGAAATTATCCCGAATATAAAAAATTATATTAAAGAACTTATACAAAACGGCATAGAAGGGTACGAAGAAATCCAAGATGGAGTACTGGTCGGTAAGAACGTGAAAATCTATCCGAATGTAGTTATCGAAGGGTATGCAATAATCGGAGAGGGAAGCGTTATCCGTACAGGTGCATTTTTGAGAGGAAATGTTATCACAGGAAGAAACTGTGTAATCGGAAATTCTACCGAACTTAAAAATTGTGTGTTGCTTGATAATGTAGAGGTCGCACATTATAATTATATTGGTGATTCAATCCTTGGAAACAAAGCACATCTCGGAGCAGGGGCAATATGCTCTAATCTTAAAGCAGACGGAAAAAATGTCGTAGTCCGTGGTGATAAAAATTACGAAACAA
This sequence comes from Clostridia bacterium, assembly GCA_045660765.1. GTDB lineage: Bacteria > Bacillota > Clostridia > UMGS1883 > UMGS1883 > UMGS1883. The sequence goes on along the minus strand of JAZREK010000086.1, from coordinate 9,578 downwards.
ACCTTCGTAAATTGGGCGCAGTTCTTGCCGATGGTGCTGATATAGGGTGCAGTTGCGTTTTGAATCCCGGAACGATAGTAGGAAAGAATACTTCAGTTTATCCGCTTCTCTCTCTTCGAGGTGTTTTTCCTGCCGAAAGTATCATAAAATGCGTTGATAATATCGTAGAAAGATTGTGATAAAAAAATCTTCCCGAAAACGAAAATTCCGGGAAGATTTTTTATGTATAAATAATGAATTTTTTGTTGTAATAAATAAAAATATATAGTATAATTTATTAAATAGGGAAAGTGTTTCCTATTTAAGAAGGAGGAAGTAAGGGTGAAAGGGATAAAATATATTTGCTTAACTTTAGTAATTACTGTTTTTGTTTCGCTTTTTTCAGGGTGTACAAAGCGTGTCAAGGTTCCTGATATAATGGATAAAAATGAGAAGCAAGCAGTAGAAATGATAAAAGACGCAGGCCTTGTTCCTATTGTGGAATATGAATATAATGACACGGATAAGAAAGGTGAAATTTTAAAAGTGTCTCCGAGAATAGGAAATAACGCAGAACTCGGATCTGAAGTTATTATATACATTTCAAAAGGTCCTGAAAAAGTTGTTGCAAAAAATGCTTATAGAGCGATAATAGCGGAAAACCTGGACCTTGGTTTTCCTTATGTGGATAAAAACACTTTATATATAGAGTGCTATAATGTTGCTTTTAAAGAAGGCGTAACGTGGGAAAAAAGTGAGGAAGATGGAGTTGCAGTCACTGAAGCGTCGCTCACAAAAGATTTTGAGGAAACTATTCCTGCAAAGATTAAATATGAAAAGGGGTATACAGCACCTCTTGAAAAACAAAACTTTGTTATAGAAATTCCGGCTGAATATCTCGGTGAAGAACTTCCTGAATCAATCAGTGTCAGACTTAATCTGATAAAGGATGAGCTTCCGGAAGGAAAAGTTGAGGAATTAGTACCCGAAGAAATGCAACTTGAAAAAGACGGAATCAGAATCGATTTTATGATTGAATGGTGATGAATATGGAGTTTTTTGCTAAAAAGTTTTTAGAACTGACCCCAACACATCTTTATGAAATATTAAAATCAAGAACAGAGGTTTTTTTGCTTGAACAAAATATAATCTGTCAGGATATGGACGATGTTGATTATGATTGTCTTCATTGTTTCCTTTATGACGGAAAAAGGGTTCAGGCATGCCTTCGCGCTTTTTTGTCAGGAGAAGGAGAAGTTACAATCGGCAGAGTGGTTTCTATCGAACATAAAAAAGGTCTCGGGCGTGAGCTTATGCAAAAAAGCATCGAAGAAGTTAAAAAGAATTTCGAATGCAAAAAAATCGTGGTGCACGCACAGAAGCAGGCGGAAGGATATTACGAAAAAATGGGATTTACTACAGTGTCTGACGAATTCATGGAGGAAAATATCCCTCACGTTATGATGGAGATGAATTTGTAAAATACAGCAAACACTGTCGGGAGGAAAAATGAGAGGAATAAAGATTAAAAATATAATAATGCTTACCATAGCAGGTCTTGTAAATGCGTTTGGAATAACCGTGTTTTTGTCGCCTGTTAAATTGTACGACAGCGGTATTTCGGGAACGGCAATGCTTCTTTCACAGAAAACTCCCGAGTGGATGACACTTTCAGTTTTTTTGCTTATACTCAATATTCCGCTTTTCATCTTTGGGTATAAGAAGCAGGGGGCACTATTTTCGTTCTACTCTTTATATACCGTTACAATCTACGCTATTGGGGCATGGCTTATAACGGATATTTTGCCGATTGATGTATCACTGGCTTCGCCTCTTGCCGGGGCAGATTTGCTTCTTTGTGCTCTCTTCGGCGGATTGATTTCAGGTGTGGGCAGTGGTATAACAATCAGATATGGTGGAGCAATCGACGGTATCGAAGTTATGTCTGTAATCTTTGCAAAGAAGATAGGTGTAACGGTAGGCACATTCGTAATGGTATATAACGTAATTTTATATATTGTTTGCGGATTTGTTATAGGTAGTTGGATTCTCCCGCTTTATTCTATTGTGACTTATGCTGCAGGCCTTAAGACGATTGACTTTATCGTAGAGGGTATTGATCGTTCGAAAGCGGCGATGATAATAACTTCAAAGCCGGACGAAATTTCAAAAAGTCTTATGGAAGTGTTTGAATGCGGAACGACAAAAATCGCGGTTAAGGGTGGCTACTCAAATAGTGACATGACGATGATATATTTCATCCTTGACCGTTTCCAGATTTCAAAAATGAGAGATATTGTGCAAAGCATAGATGAATATGCATATATAACGATTAATGAAGTGGCAGATATTTTTAAATCAAATATGTAGAGAGAGGGATGTAATATGAAAAGACTGATGAGTATGGTTTTAACAATGTCGATGTTGGGTATTATGGCTCCATACGTAATGGCAGAAACACAGCTTGAAGAACCTGTAGTTTGTGATTGGGCAGGTAATAAAAAGGCCGCAGTTTCCATTACTATTGATGACGGTGTATATGATTCTGCAGTAAAGTATAACGAACTTCAGAAAAAGTATGGAATCAAAAGTACACAGTTTGTAATTCCCGGCAGACTTGAAGGAGCAGACAGTTCTGTCATGAATGGTTGGAGAGCAATTTTCAAAGAAGGATATATGGATGTCGGAAACCATTCATATGAGCATAAGCTTAAGTACAACACCAGTACTTATACAGACGAGGAACTTAAAACAGACATCACCGGGTCACAGCAAAGAATAAAAGAGTTTTTCCCCGGAAACGATGTAATAAGCTTTGCAACGCCGTGGGGACAAACTCCCGACAATGTTGTGGAAGAACTAAAAAAAGGTCACTATGCAAACCGTTTGGCAAGTGGAGGATACCTTCCTACAAAAACTCCTACGGATTTTTACAAAATACCTGCATACGCTGTTCAGTACGGAACATCTATTGATAAGATCAACGGATATGTTGACAGCGCAATTGCAAGAGGCGGATGGTATGTAGATCTTCTTCACGGAATAGGAGAAGAGGGAACTGCAGACAACACGTATTTGTCAAAGTATGAAACTATCGAAGAGCATTTTAAATACATAAAATCCAAGGTTGATTCAGGTGAAGTATGGTCGGCTACATTCAACGAAGTTGTTCGCTATATCTATGAAAGAGATTCTGCAAAAACAGAAATAGTAAAAGCGGAAGATAAATCAATTGTTATAAATCTTACCGACGGTATGAAAGATAACAAAATTTTTGATTATCCTCTTACCGTAAAGATAAATGTGCCTAAGAATTGGGAAGATAAAGTAAAAGTTACACAGAATAAAAATTCAGACACAGCTGAAGCCGTGATTGAAAACGGAAAGAAATATGTATATCTCGACATTATTCCCGATAGTGGAGAGGTAACACTTTCTGTTGATACGCTTCTTGAAATAGAAGAACCCGAAGAAGAAATCAAAGAAGAAATCAAAGAAGAAACACAGGAAGACGGAATCAAGGTATTAATTGATGGTGAAAAACTTATCTGTGATCAACCCCCCGTTATAATCGAGGGAAGAACTCTTGTGCCGATGCGCGCAATCTTTGAAAAACTCGGTGCAACTGTTTCATGGGACGGTGAAACTTCTACTGCAAGCGGTGAAAAAGACGGAAAGACGGTTTCGTTCGTAATCGGTGAAAGCTTTATCGGTATAAACGGCGAAAAGACTGCGCTTGACGTTCCTGCGCAGATTATAAGCGACAGAACAATGATTCCTGCAAGAGCCGTTGCGGAAGCGTTTGGCTGCAAGGTTGACTGGGACGGAGATACACAGACCGTCATCATAACAAAGTGATAATTTTATCGTGATATTGCACGACAGAATTTATAAAAAAAACAAAGGAGACATCAAAATGGGCAAATTAAAGGAAAACAAATGGTTCAGAGCGGCAATGCCTGCATTGTTGCTTCACTGCAGTATCGGTACAGTATACTGTTGGTCAATTTTCAGCGAAGAAATAGCTAGTCATATCGGCTTTTCAAAGAGCGCAACTGAATGGGCGTTCAGTCTTGCTATTTTCTTCCTCGGAATGTCAGCGGCATTCCTTGGTCATGTTGTAGAAAAGAATATTCACAAATCTTCATTGATTGCAGCAATATGCTTTTCAGTAGGTATGATCGGCACAGGCGGATTTATTTACTACGGCGGAATTCATAAGGAAAGCATAGTAGCACTTTTGGGTATATATCTTTGCTATGGTGTTATTATGGGCGTTGGTCTAGGTACAGGTTATCTTTCTCCCGTAAAAACACTTATGCTTTGGTTCTCTGACAGAAAAGGTCTTGCAACCGGTCTTGCAGTAGCAGGTTTCGGTGCGGCAAAAGCAATCGCAAGCCCCATCATGCAGTCAATGCTCAAGAATATGGGCGAAAGCGGTATCTATAAAATGTTCTGGATTTTAGGTGCAGTTTATTTTGTTATGATGTTTGTAGGTCATCTTCTTCTCAAGAAACCCGAAGGTTGGCATGAACCGCAGGGTAAAGAAGAAAAACAGAGCATCATGTCTGTTATCAAGACAAAGAAAATTACAAACTACATAGGTATCTGGTTGATGTTCTATATCAATATCACCTGCGGTCTCGCACTTTTATCTCAGGAAAAAATGATTGTAAAGTGTATCGGTCTTGCAGAATATGTAGGAATCATAGCAACAATTTCTGCTATATTCAATGCAGGCGGCCGTTTGGGCTTTTCTGCATGGGCTGATAAGATGAAGGACAGAAATACAGTATTCAAGATTATATTCGTAATTTCAATTATTCTTACAGCAGCTGCAATTCTTACAGGCGGTATCATAAATGGTGCAGGAAGCATAGTGCTTACAATTCTTGTATTGGTGCTTCTTATGTTTGTAAATGCAGGATACGGCGGTGGATTCTCAAATATCCCCACACTTCTTTCAGACCATTACGGAATGGGTAGTATCAGTGCTCTTCACGGTATTACACTTTCTGCATGGGGCTTTGCAGGTCTTACAGGTAACCAGCTCGCTACATGGATTGTAAACCATTTCGGTGAAGAAATAAAAGTAGCAGGCAATATGGTAAACCCTGTTGGTTATCAGACAGTTCTTTATGTAACAATTGCTCTTTACATCGTTGCTTTGCTTATGAGCATGTTCTTTGTAAAGAAATCAAAAGAAGACGCACAATAAATATTGTATATTAACACGAATCCGATTAAAAAATAATAAGCGGATTCAGGAGGAAAATTATGAAATTACTGATTGCATCTGATATACATGGTTCTGCACAGTTTTGCAGACAGCTTATGGAAGCGGTAAAAAAGGAGAAGCCTGCAAAGGTGCTTCTCCTTGGAGATTTGCTCTATCACGGTCCACGCAACAATCTTCCTGAAGAGTATGCTCCGAAGGAAGTTGCGGCAATGCTTAACGGAATTAAGGAAAAACTCATTTGTGTACGCGGTAACTGTGATTCCGAAGTTGACCAGATGATGCTTGAATTTCCCGTTTTATCCGATTCAGCTATGCTTTTCTGTGACGGAATAAGTATCTTTGCAGCTCATGGACATCACGATTTTCCCTCGCTTGGGTCAGGCGATGTTGTTGTATCAGGACACACGCATGTCCCTGTTGATTATGTGAAAGATGGGGTAAGATATATAAACCCCGGCTCTGTTTCTATTCCTAAAGAGGATTCGTGGCACGGATATATCGTGCTGGAAGATGGTGAATTCATCTGGAAAAATCTTAACGGAAAGATAGAGAAAATATGATATATGAAGAAATCACTAAATTTATAAAACAAAATCAAGACGAGATTTTTTGTATACTCAAGGATCTTTGTAATATTCCTGCGCCGTCGCATTTTGAATATGTGAGGGCGCAGTATTGCAAAAAATATCTGGAAAATATCGGTGCCGAAGGTGTGTATATAGACGAGGCACTGAACACTGTTTTCCCGATAAACTGTGAAGAAAGCCACAATATTACGGTTTTCGCAGCACATACAGACACGGTTTTTCCGGATACCGAGCCAATGCCGTATTTGGATGATGGAGAGAAAATTTATTCTCCCGCAGTTGCAGACGACACGGCAGGTGTTGTCGTACTCCTTCTGATGGCAAAGTATTTTATTGAAAATAGGATTGTGCCGAAAGACGGAATTATGTTTGTGTGTAACTCCTGCGAAGAAGGACTTGGAAATCTTAAGGGCATGCGAAAGCTCTTTGACGATTTTGAAGGTCGCATAAAACAGTTTATAACGCTTGACAGTAATCTTGATATGGTAAATGACGTCTGTGTAGGCTCGCATCGTTATGAGGTTGAGATTATTACGCAGGGTGGACATTCTTACGAGGCGTTCGGAAATAAAAACGCAATCAGTATCGCATCGGGAATTGTCAGCGAGATATATAAAATAAATGTTCCGCAGAAGGACGGCGTAAAAACCACGTATAACGTCGGAACTTTTTCGGGCGGAACTTCTGTAAATACTATCGCGCAGGATGCAAAATTTCTGTGCGAGTATCGTTCCGACGATATAGAGTGCCTTTTTTATATGGAAAAGGAATTTGCGCGGATTTTTGACAGCGCAAAAAGTGAAGACACCCAAATTAAAATTACTCGAGTGGGAGAGAGACCCTGTGCCGATATTGACAGGGAAAAAATTGAAAAATTAAAAGAACTTGTCGTACCTGAAATCGAAAAAGTAATCGGCAAAAAGGTATCATTCAAAAGCGGTTCTACTGATTGTAATATTCCGCTTTCAAAAGGGATTCCTGCTCTTTGCATTGGTTCAAATATGCACGAAGGCATACACACCCGTGAAGAATGGGTGGATAAAAAATCAATCCTGCAGGGACTTCAGATTGCAATTTCAGTGGGATTGAAATTAATATAAATTCAGAGGATATGTAATGCTTAAAAAAACAAAAGTAATTGTAAAATGGATGTTTATTTCGCTCCTTATGGGAGCAGTTGGCGGAATAGTAGGATCGCTTTTTCATTACTTGATTGAGCTTGTAACTCATGTAAGGGAAGAAAGAGTGTGGCTTATATTACTCCTTCCGCTGGCAGGTATTGTCATAGCAGGGATTTATCATCCCTTTAAGAATCTTGGAAAGCTTAACACAAACAGAATAATTACATCCGTTGAAGATGGGGAAAGTGTGCCGATTGTTCTTGCTCCGCTGATTTTTGCTGGAACGCTTATCACGCATCTTTTCGGCGGTTCAGCAGGACGCGAGGGTGCTGCTCTTCAGCTCGGCGGAAGTCTTGGTTCAAATATCGGAAGACTTTTTAAATTAAGTAAAGATGAATCGCGTGTTATTGTAATGACGGGGATGAGTAGCTTTTTCTCTGCAATGTTCGGAACTCCGCTTACAGCGGCGGTGTTTACTCTTGAAGTAATAAACACGCGTAACATACACAGAAAGAGTGCTGTTCCTTGCGTAATTTCATCTGTTACAGCGTATGTGATTTCCTGCCTTATAGGTCTTGAAGGAGTCAGATACTCTGTGGAAGCGATGAATGTTTCGGCATTAGTAATTGTTAAAACAATTGCCCTTGCGGCGCTTTGCGCACTTGTAAGCATCGTACTGTGTTTTTCCATAAAACACACATCTAAATATATGAAAAAATTTATCAGCAATGATTATATAAGGGCGTTTGCAGGTGGTACTGTAATAGTTCTGCTTTCAATCATACTGCGTACAACCGACTATAACGGTGCAGGTATGGATGTTATCGGCCGTGCAATGAATGGCGAGGCGTCTTATCTGGCGTTTATCCTGAAAATTGTATTTGTATCAATAACAATCGCATCAGGATTCCGTGGCGGAGAAATTGTTCCTACGCTTTTTGTCGGGGCAACATTTGGTTGCGCGTTTGGTTCTCTTTTGGGACTTGAAAGTGCTTTTGCAGCATCGCTTGGATTTGCAGCACTTTTTGCAGCGGTTGTAAAATGCCCGATATCAGCAATAGTTCTGGCATTTGAGGTGTTTGGTGTCGAAGGAATTATACTGTACGCAATAGCGTGCACAGTGACATATTTCCTTTCGGGTAACTTTAGTATATATGAACATAAGTTGAAAGCGTAAATATAGGGAAGAGGGTTAATTATGGCTTGCAAAATTATCGTAGCAAAAGGAAAATTCGAAACAGTAGAAGCGGCGGCTTTCGGAGAAACTACAATTTCGTGGGCGGATTCTTACGCTGACGAATGCCGTGCGTGTACAGAATGTTTTTCCGCGCTCGATGCAAAAGATGTATTTAAAAAATACAAAAACCTCGATATTGAAGTTGTAGATATAGCTGACTTTTCAGAGGAAGCTGATATTCTTATATTCCTCGGCGACGAATGTTCTAAATTCGCCGCGGAAAAGTACAATCTTCCTTATGAAAAAGTGACAAAGGAAGAAGGTTACCGTATTTTCGGTACTGAAAAAGAAGGCAAGAAGATAGTCCTCCTTCACGGTGACGGAAGACGCGGAAGCGTTTACGCAATGGATGAATATATGGAGTATCACGGTATACGATTCATCTCTCCCGATGAGTATGGCACGAACTACTGCGAAAGCCTTGATAAGTCAGAAAATGCAGAAATAAATATTGAAAGCGCTCCCTCATACAGAACGAGAGAGGCGTCAAGCGAATTTGCAAACGATACAAGTGTGGATTTACTTATGTGGCTTTTCCACAATAAGTATAATTTCCTTTTTCTTGTGAAATTTGAGCACGGCGAACTTTTGCAGAAACTCGGTCTTGGTGTAACGGCAGGCGGACACGCTATCTGGTACAACTATATGGACATCAATCACGAGTATCCCTATAAGCACAGGATTTTCGGCGGAGAAGGGAAGGAAGACGACCCCTATGAAGTAAGTCCTTTTTACAAAGGTGATGTAAACGGTGACGGCATACTTACATACGGCGAGGCACATCCCGAATGGTATGCGGAAATTGACGGCGAGCATAAACTTTACCGCAACTACGAATATCTTGCCCGTGGTTACTGGACAGGCGACTTTATCTGTACATCAAACGAAGATGCAACCGACGAATTCGTAAAACTTATTGTAAATGCTCTTGCGGAAGGCGAATTCCGAGAAGCATCAAAATTCAAACTTTCAACACTTGACAACGGCAATTGGTGTGAATGCGAAAAATGTAAAAAAGCAGGCTCTCTTTCTCACAGAATGCTGATGTTTGCCTATAAACTTGACAAGGCTATTAAGAAAGCAACCGCCGATGGCAGAATCAGGAGAAAGATTGCGATTCTTACCCAGGCGTATCACGAAACACTTCCTCCACCTGACCGGGCGCTTCCCGACGATTTTGACTATTCTTCAATTTCCGTTGGGTTCTATGTTATTGAAAGGTGCTATCTTCATAACATTGACGACGCAGGTTGTACCGAAACCAATAAAGTAATTTTTGACAACCTTTCAAAATGGTCAGGCGGATTCTACGAGGGCGAACTTCTTATCGGCGAATACTTTAACGTAAGTACGTTTGCAGCACTCCCGTTCGTTCTTGAAAACAGGATAAGACACGATATCCCCGTATTCTACAA
>JAZREK010000085.1:0-5174 GCA_045660765.1 Clostridia bacterium | reverse complement strand
ATCGAAAACGAAATCAAAACTATGCCCAACTATTTTGCAGATTACGACACAACAGTTCACTTTATTTCAAAGGAAGAACTTACACGTGACCACAGCAAAATGGGACACGGCGGTTTTGTTATCCGCAGCGGTAAAACAGGCGACGGAAACAGTCACATTATTGAATATAGCTTAAAACTTGACTCTAACCCCGAATTCACATCCTCTGTGCTTGTTGCGTATGCACGTGCGGCAGTACGCCTGAATAACGAGGGCGTAAAGGGCTGTAAGAGTGTTCTTGACATCGCCCCAAGTTATTTGAGTATCAAAACTAACGAAGAACTCCGAAAAGAATTATTGTAAAAACAAAAGGAACTGTAAGATTTACTTACAGTTCCTTTTTTTCTTTTCTTGCGTTCTGGACAATTTTAACATCCCGTTAATCTAACTCTGCTATTTCGTGGTACAAGTCTGCATATCTTCCGTTCATTGCAAGAAGTTCATCGTGTGTACCGCGTTCAATAATTCTGCCCTGTTCAAGTACCATAATGGCATTGGACTTTCGTACTGTGGAAAGACGATGTGCAATTACAAACGTCGTTCTGTTTTCCATCAGGGCGTCCATACCTTCTTCAATGTGCTTTTCCGTTCTTGTATCGACGGAGCTTGTCGCTTCGTCAAGGATAAGAATAGGTGCGTGGCTTATCGCTGCACGGGCAATATTAAGCAGCTGTCTCTGTCCTTGTGAAAGGTTAGCGCCATCGTTTTCAAGCACAGTGTCATAACCGTTTTCAAGCTTGGTTATAAACGAATGTGCCGAAGATGCCTTCGCCGCCGCGATGACTTCTTCATCCGTTGCATCAAGTCGTCCGTAACGGATATTTTCCATAACAGTACCTGTAAAGAGGTGTGTGTCCTGAAGTACCATCGCGATATTTTTACGAAGGAATCCGCGTTCAATCTCATCAATCGGAACACCATCTATTGTGATAGTGCCTTCTTTAATATCGTAAAATCTTGAAAGAAGATTTGTAACTGTTGTCTTACCTGCACCGGTTGAACCAACGAATGCGATTTTCTGACCGGGCTTTGCATAAAGCGAAATGTTATGAAGCACGGTCTTCTCGGGAGTATAACCGAAACTTACATTGTCAAGTACAACGTGACCTTCGATTTTTTCCATAGGTGTTGTTTTAGCGTCTTCCTTTTCGCCTTCCTCGGCAAGCACCTCGAATACTCTTTCCGCACCTGCAAGGGCAGAGAAAACTGTATTCATCTGCATAGAAATCTGGTTTATCGGCATATTGAAGCTTCTTGTATAGTTTACCGATATTGTAAGACCGCCTATATCAAATCCACGAGCTACAACGAGTATTGCACCCACACACGCTGTAATTGCATAGGAAACATTACAAAGCTGATGTGTAACAGGCCCCATAATGCCTGAACAGAACTGCGCCTTAATCTGTGCGTTGCAGAGCTTGTCGTTAAGGTACTCAAACTCTTCAACCGCAGTTTTTTCGTGGTTGAACACCTTTACAACCTTCTGTCCTGAAATAGTTTCCTCGGCAAAACCGTTAAGTGCACCAAGACTCTTCTGCTGTGTTACATACGCGCTTCTGCCTGACTTCAATATCGCTTTACTTGCAAATGTCAGAAGAGGTGTCATAACAATCGTTATAAGCCCCAAAATCCAGTTTGTATAAAGCATCAGCACAATTGTACCCACAATCGTGATTGCGCCCGATATAATCTGAATCAATGTGTGGCTGAGCATTTCACCGACAGCATCTATATCGTTTGAGAAACGGCTCATAATATCGCCGGTAGAGTTTGTATCAAAATATCTTACGGGAAGTGTCTGTACCTTCTTGTATAAATCGGTACGCATTTGCTTGAGCGAGCGCTGTGAAACGGTAAGCATCAATCTTTGCTGTCCCCACATAGAGAGGATAGAGGAGAGGTAAATAACCGCCATTACACCAATACCGCCGACAAGTCCTGCAAGTCTTTGGGAGATGTCGCTACCTGCTTCATAATACAAAAATTTGTTCATAATGGGACGCAACACATACGACGATGCAAGCGAAAATCCCGTATGAAGCATTGCACAGATAAATGCGCATATAAGAAGTGCTTTCTGGTCTGATAAATAACGCAGAAGCTTTACAATTGTTTTAAGAGCATTCTTCGGCTTTCCGTGTGCGCCCATATGCGCCATAGGACCACCGCGCCTCGGGCCCATGCCCATCTGCTTTTTTTCGGGTTTAAAGGAGTACGAGCTATATTTCTTTTCAAGCCGTTCAAGTTTTTTCTGATCCATAGCTTATTCCTCCTTATCTTTCTGTGAATAGTATATTTCCTGATACTCGCTACAACTCTGCATAAGAGCGCTGTGAGTGCCGATGCCTACTATTTTACCTTTATCAAGAACTATTATCTTATCCGCGTCGGAAACCGATGTAATACGCTGTGCAATGATAAGCTTTGTAACACCATTAAGCTCCTCGCGGAACGCTTTGCGGATAGATGCATCAGTAGCCGTATCAACCGCACTTGTAGAGTCGTCAAGGATAATTATTTTAGGCGTTTTAAGGAGCGCACGTGCGATACACATTCTCTGTCTTTGTCCGCCCGAAAGATTAGCGCCACCGCGCCCGATATCGCTTTCATAACCATCTTTGAATGATGTTATGAAAGAATCTGCCTGCGCAATCTGTGCGGCTCTTTTAAGCTCTTCGTCACTTGCTTCCTCATTACCCCAACGAAGGTTTTCGCTGACAGTACCCGAGAAAAGTGTGTTTTTCTGAAGCACTACGGAAACTGCTTCACGAAGGTTTTCAAGCGAATAATCGCGGATGTTTACACCGTCTACAAATATTTCACCCTCATCTGCATCATAAAGGCGGGGAATAAGGGAAATAAGTGTAGTTTTACCGCTGCCTGTTGAACCGATAATGCCGACAAGCTCGCCTGCCTTAATGGAAAAACTTACATCGTCGAGCACTTTTTCCTGGTTCTTCTTGAAATAGCGGAAAGAAACGTTTTTAAATTCGATACTACCGTTTTCTATTTCACGGTCTTTATATTTTGCATCATCGTCTGTTATATCAACAGTTGCGTTCAGAACTTCGCTGATACGTCTGTCGCTCGCCGCAGCTCTTGTTCCCTGAAGAATAATCATCGCAAGGAAGTTAAGGGCGGTTAAAATCTGTGTAAGGTATGTAATAAACGCCGTAAGTGTACCGATTTCCATGTTGCCGAGCATAATGGGTTTTCCCGAGAACCATACAACTGCAAGAGTAGTTATGTTAACGGAAAGTGCCGAAACGGGCATAAGGTACTGCATAACCTTAAGTGCAGACATACTTTTATTATAAAGTTCGTCGTTTGTGCGCCCGAACTTTTCAATTTCGTAATCTTCACGGACAAATGATTTTATAACCTTTTCGTTTGTGATTGTTTCGTTGATGTTGTTATTGAGTGCGTCGATTGACTTTTGCATCTTTGCGTATCTCGGCGAAGCAGTTCTTATGATGATTGCAATCGCAAGAGCGAGAAACGGCATAACCGCGAATATTACAAGCGCAAGCTTTTTGTTAAGCGAAAACGCCATAAGAAGCGCACCTACAAGCATTACGGGACTGCGGAACATACCACGCAGAAGTGTCTGCGAGAAGTTCTGCACCTGTGTAATATCGTTTGTAATTCGTGTAATGAGTGATCCCGTTGTAAATTCATCAATATTTGAAAAAGAAAACTTCTGTATTTTTTTGAAAACATCAAATCTTACCCCTGCGGCAAGACGCGTTGACGCACGGATAGAAAAAAATGCACCCAGAATACCTGTCAGCATCATAAAAATGGCAATAAGGACCATGTACAGTCCGTTTTCAAGTATGTAGGGTATATTTCCTGTCGAAGCACCTTTATTTATGATATTGGCGTTAATGTAGGGGAGAATAAACTCGCCACACGCCTCAAGTATCATAAAAAGAGGACCTAAAATAAAGCTGTACCAGTATTTTTTTACGTATGGAATATACTTTTTCATGTTATCATTCCCTTGACATAATTTAACTATTCTATTATATCACAAAAATAAAAAAATGACAACGAATTCACAAAAAGTTCAAAAAAAGCCACCTGAATTTTTCAGGTGGCTTCGCTTATTTAGTTATGCGTTTTTCAAATATTCAAGCTGTGTCTTAAGATTACCCATAGCAGTTGCTTCAACAGGGCCTGCGATAATTTCCTTGCCTGTATACTTTTCGGTCAGCGAGTTAAGGTACGTATCCTTACTACCGCCACCTACGATATTGATACAGTCAATTGAGATACCTGCAATCTTTTCAATTTCCTCAACAACACCCTTGTAAGATGTTGCGAGAGAGTGGTAAACACTGCTTAAAACGTCGCCTATGGGAAGGTCTTTTTCACCAAGACATTCCTTAACGGCTTCAATCATATTTTCGGGAGAAAGAAGTCGCTGGTCAACGGGGGAGAAAGTCTTATCGTACTTGCTTTCCATTGCCATATACATCATTTCGTCGTATGTGTACTTCTTGTCAAGGTCTTTTCTGATGCTCTGGAAAAGCCACATACCCATAATGTTCTTAAGGAAACGATAGGTGTTATTAACACCGCCTTCGTTAGCAAAGTTAGCTGCAAGAGCTTCTTCTGATGTAACGGCTTCCTTATTCTGAACACCTACAAGACTCCATGTACCTGAAGAAATATACATACCGTTGCCCTTAAGTGTGCAAGCAGCAACAGCTGACGCAGTATCGTGTGCAGGCGCAAACAAAACAGTTGCGTCAAAACCTACATACTCTTTTACTTCGTCGCTGAAATTACCAACAACGCTACCGGGAGCATAAATCTTGTTGAAGATGGATTTCTTTATACCAAGCTTTTCGATAAGCTCCATATCCCAATCACGTGTCTGTGCATTGAGAAGTGAAGAAGTAGAAGCGATTGTGTATTCGCTCTTCATTTCGCCTGTAAGCTTGTATGAAAGGTATTCGGGAATCATAAGCATATATTCAGCGTTATCAAGCTTGCCTGATTTAGCATCGCAGTAAAGCTGATTGATTGTGTTGTAGTTCTGTCTCTGGATACCTGTTCTTGCATAAAGCTCTGCCTGAGGAATGATTTTATCGATTTCCTCGGGAATACCTGTTGTTCTGGGGTCA
>JAZREK010000084.1:0-4110 GCA_045660765.1 Clostridia bacterium | reverse complement strand
CGAAGCATCCGAAAAATAGTAAGTTTGGATGTAGAACAAGGCAAAAACGCGAAGTTATCCTGACGGATTACAAGCATTTTTAACGCAGTTATACGCCAAAATCACTATTTTTGGACAAATAATCCCTATAACCAACCCGCTTTGCGAGTGGCTTTTTTGTTTAATGAAAGTGTTGGTATAAAAGGGAAAATATCTGAAAATCTGCCTGATAAATTGGAATTCATCGTTCTTATTTGATTAAATATTTTTTATTTGAGTTTATAAACATATTTACATATTTCTCTTTCCTCGTCCTGATATACGCCCAGACCCTCAAACTCTTTTGTGAAACCAGTCTTCTCTAAAACTTTTATTGAAGCAATATTCTCAGCGAGACAGATCCCAAGGATTTCTTTTATATCAAGTTTCTTCATAATCTTAGGTAAGAAGGCTTTTACTGCTTCTGTTGCATAGCCGTTACCTGCATATGCCTTTGCGATATGATAGCCAATTTCATAATTTCTGTCATTCATAGGAACAATCTGAACATAGCCGATGTTTGTGCCATCAGTAAGTAAAACAGGATACACCAGGGGGCCATCTCCGTTTGTATAAACATTCATAAGAAACTCAACTGTAGCCTGTGCATCTTCCATTGTTTCAAAAACTTCGTCAGGATTAAATTTTCTGTTGTCCTCGTCAAGAGAGTTGAGATGTACTGCCTCAACCATATTATGTGTAAATTCTGTAATGTAAAGTCTCTCTGTTTTTATCATTTTTCTCTCCTGCAAATTTTTGTTTACCAAACAAATTATACCATAAAGCTATTGCCCTGTCCCCAAATTAAATTTATCAACCTTTATCTCCGCAAACCTCAAGTATCTTATCTGCCGCACCTTTTGCGCCGGGACAGGATTTGAAGCCGTTTGAAATAATAGTTGCGTTTTCTTTATAGGTGACATCAGCGAATATTTTATTTATCGCATCAATCAGGGAAGAAGAGTTGCCTTTTTCAAGCTTTATTCCTGCACCAAGCTGATACACTCTTTCCGAGACGCCTTTTTGCTCCTGCGTCTGCGGATACATAACAAGCGGAATGCCAAAATACAAACTCTCGCTGACACTGTTCATTCCACAGTGTGAAACAAACAAATCCGCTTTTTTTAGAACTGCAATCTGGTCAACGTGGGGAAGAGGAGATATGTTTTCAGGCAAGTTTCCAAATTCCTCAACTGATACTAAATTACCGACAGACATAATAACCTGATAATCCGTAGTTCCTAAAGCAGAAATACATTCCTTATAAAAAGGCATTAAATCGTTGTTGACAGTACCCATTGAAATATAAATCAGTTTTTCTTTTGATTTTTCAATTTCACTATCACTAGGACGAACAGACGGCCCTACAAAAGCATATTTGTCCGAAAAAGTTTCCGAGCACGGCTGAAATTCGGGCGAGGTATAGACAATCGTATGCGAAGTGTTGTCGCTACCTATAATATCAAGAACATTTTTTATCGGGTATCCCTTATCCTGCAAGCGTTTAACCTCTTTTGCAGTTTTAGGTATAGAAAAAAGCATCCTGAATAAATCGCCAAGTCCCTGCTTCATAACCTTTGCCGAATGCTCGTTAAATGCAAAGGTAGTTGTGGAAGAAACAAAGGGGATACCAAGCTTTTTCGCAACGACTTTACCCCAAAGCGCCATTGAGTCGGCTACTATGCAATCAGGCTTAAGCTGTTCCATGTCAGCGCAAACCTTGTCATCAAGCGCAAGTGTTGTGTCTACTAATATTTTTGTAGAGAAAGCTATATCCTTGCCAATTCGTGTGGCATCTTTCGGGGAAAGGTTTTTCTCCATATCATAATCGTCGCAGGAAATAAATGTCGCGCCTGCAGATTCGATTTTTTCGCGCAACATATTATATGAATAGTACCACACCTGATGCCCGCGTGAAATAAGTTCCCTGACAACGCCCAAAGTAGGGTTGGTGTGTCCGTGCGCAGGGATTCCGAAGAAAACAATTTTACTCATAGATTATTCCTCTATTTCCGAAAAGATTCGCGCGATATATTCTTTCTGCATTTCTTTGGGAAGAATTGCGACACCGCGCTTTTTGTCTCCGAGAACTAAAATCTCGTCGCCCGGCTGAAGGTCAAACATATCTCTCGCTTCCTTGGGGATAACAAACTGTCCCTTTTCACCGATTTTAACCATCCATGCAAATTTATTTTCGTGTATGTTCATATTAATCCCCCAAAAGTATGATTGGTATGATTAATCATACCATAGGCTTGTGCGTTTGTCAATGGAGGGAGAGAAAAGAATCTTGTGAATTATTTTGTCGCTCAAAGTCCCTGCGAGAATCAGGCGGAACGAAGCGACAGACTGATTCCGTCGAAACGAAGTGGAGGAAGGCCTTCAGGGACGCAATCACTTTGTGATTGCCCTGATTGTCCACCCAAACGCTTCACGTTTCGGTACCGGACTGCGCACCACCTGCCTGAAAAACAGTTCGCAGGACTGTTTTTCCACGCTCTTCCGCTTGCGGTGCCCGACATTTTCTTCGGGGATAAATCCCCTCGCTCTCTGTCGACCGCGGCACAACCCTGCGCCCTCGCTTCATCTGCCACTGGCAGCGCTCAGGCTCGGTTCCCCCACGGGTTCGAGTCCCCAAAATCATAAAACAAAGTCCCTGCGAGAAACAGACGGAGCATAGCGACAGACTGTTTCCGTCGAAACGAAGTGAAGAAAGGCCCACCAAAAAGAAAAAGACATCCTATTGGATGTCTTTCTTTTGGTGGGCCTTCAGGGACTCGAACCCCGGACCGACCGGTTATGAGCCGGTTGCTCTAACCAACTGAGCTAAAAGCCCTCAGCTATTGAAGTATTATCCGAACTCTGTTTTTTACGTTCTGTTTTTCATCGCAACTGTGTTAAAAGCATTGCACATACGACAGTATGTGCTTCGTTTTTGCCTTGTTGCACCGAAAAACAGTTAGTAAAAAATTCTTTGAACTCCAAATGGCTCAAAATTAAGGTTTTTCAAGGCAGCAGGGCGAAGAAATACTTTGTGTATTCCAAGACCGATAACGAAGAAAAAACAAATTTTCAGCCATTTGGAGCAGGTTCGGACAATGCTCCAATGGCTGATGGTGACCCGTACGAGATTTGAACTCGTGTTACCGCCGTGAAAGGGCGGTGTCTTAACCGCTTGACCAACGGGCCACATTTATATATCAATTCGGATTACTCCGAACGGACACTTAAAGATTATACAGTATAGGTTATGCTTTGTCAAGTTTTTTATTAAAATAAAGTAAATAATTTCCCGTAAAAAGTGCAAAATATCTATAAGAAAGGAATGATATTATGGTAGAACAGGATACAATAAAGCTTCTTCGCGAATGTGATGCAGGAGTAAAAATGGGAGTAAGCTCAATTGGTGATGTGATTGAGTATGTCAAATCACAAGAACTCGGCGAAAAGCTTACCATCTGCAAAGAAGAACACGAAAAGCTCGAAAAGGAAATCGAATCACTTCTTGACAAGTACAAGGACGACGGAAAAGAGCCAAACCCCATGGCAAAAGGGATGAGCTGGTTGAAGACGAATGTTAAGCTCGTGATGAACGATTCCGACCAGACGATTTCTGATCTTATGACCGACGGATGCAATATGGGAGTAAAGTCACTCAATAAATATCTCAACAAATACGAAGCCGCTGACGAGGTCAGCAAAGACATTGCAAAACGTCTTATAAATCTTGAAGAAAAGCTTGCAGTAGATATTCGCAAATTTTTGTAAAAAATTTCGATAATAATGCTTGAAAATACTTGACACTTTCTCTCAACAGGACTATTATGTTATAGGCGTATTTTTTAGTTAAGCACACGGGAGTCGAACCCCGTATGGTTTTAAGATGTCAATTTTGGCTAATGCTGCGTAAACCTCCTTGAAAATACGAAAAGTATTCCCTGCGGAGTTTTTCTTGTCTTAACCGAAAATTGTCTGTCTTAAAACTCTTCGACCTTAAATGCATAAAATTTAGTGCAATTTTTATGCGGAGGACGAAGATAGGCTGACGCCTTCTACGGACGACAAATGAAAAGTGTGCAAATTTTACAAATT
>JAZREK010000083.1:0-3898 GCA_045660765.1 Clostridia bacterium | reverse complement strand
TAAATGCTCCAGCCATACAAAAAAACGCCTCAATCGGGGACATAACCTCCGCTATAGCGGGTTGCGGATACAGGGCACCGCTACCTCCCCGGCCGGTACAGCCCTATAAGTATAACACAAGGGATTAAAATTATCAATAGTTTTAAATAAAAAACTTTACTAACCGGCTTTTTTGTGTTACAATAACATAAACAAAAGTGTGAATTACTACTAATTAGTATATAAAGGAGTGTTACCATGAGCGCAGAACAGACAATTTTCACCTACAAGGGAAAACCCATGGTTCGTCGCGGAGATACTATCTACTACGGCGATATGAAGGAAAAATATATAATCATTTTCACAATCAAGTCAAAAAAGAAGGTTGGCGATCTTGAAGTTGCCGACAGCGTGACAATCGACTTGTGCACAAATCGTGGTGCAGGTAAGGAAAAGGTTATAAAGAAAGCTAATCGTGAAAGCCTTTTTGAAGCAATTGATATTGCAGAATTCTGGCTTCAGGATGCTATTGAGAACGGCTAATGCCTTTCACAGCAAAAGTTTCAGGCAGGGAAATTGTGTTTTAGGGGAGTTATCGGCTTTTGCTGATAACTCCATTTTGTAAAGAGGTGTTTTTATGTTAAAAGAACAAAACTATACAATGCTTGCAGATTTTTATGAGTTTACAATGGCTAACGGCTATTTTATGAACGATGCGGCGGACAAAATCTGCTATTTTGACCTTTATTTCCGATCCGTTCCCGACGATGGTGGTTTTGCCATTATGGCGGGAACCGAGCAGGTTGTGGAATATCTCAATAACCTTAAATTCGACGATGAGGATATTGAATATCTCCGCAGTAAAAAACTTTTTGATGAAAAGTTTTTAGACTACCTTAAAAACTTCAAGTTTGACTGTGACGTATGGGCTATGCCCGAGGGTACACCCGTATTTCCCAATGAACCGCTTGTAATTGTTCGCGGTAGTGCTATTCAGGCACAGCTTGTTGAAACGATGCTTCTGCTTCTTGTAAATCATCAGACACTTATCGCGACAAAGACTAACCGTATTGTCCGCGCAGCAGACGGACGCGCTGTTATGGAATTCGGCTCACGTCGTGCACACGGTGCAAGCAGTGCAATCCTTGGTGCAAGGGCGGCATACATCGCAGGATGTATAGGTACTGCAAACACGCTCAGCGACGAACTTTACAAAATTCCCGCGCTCGGCACAATGGCTCACAGCTGGGTGCAGATGTTCCCGACAGAATATGACGCATTCCGTGCGTATGCCGAGGTTTATCCGTCAAGCTGTACTCTTCTTATTGATACATACAACGTGCTTAAAAGCGGACTTCCCAACGCAATCAAGGTGTTCAAGGAAGTTGTCGTGGCAAAGGGTTTTCGTCCCAAGGGCGTGCGTATAGACAGCGGCGACATCACATACCTTACCAAGAAAATCCGCAAGGCGCTTGATAAAGAAGGATTTGAAGATTGTGCGATAGTTGTATCAAACTCTCTTGACGAATATATTATCCGCGACACGCTTTCAAACGGTGCGCAGATTGATTCTTTCGGTGTGGGTGAAAGACTTATCACAGCAAGAAGCTGGCCCGTGTTCGGTGGTGTGTACAAGCTTGTTGGTGTTGAGGAAAACGGCGAAATAATACCGAAAATCAAAATCAGCGAAAACGCGGCGAAGATTACAACACCCGATTTCAAGCAGGTTTACCGCCTTTACGATAACGAAACGGGAAAGGCGATTGCCGACGTTATGACGCTTCACGATGAAGAAATTGACGATACAAAACCCTATGTAATTTTCGACCCGATTCATACCTGGAAAAAGAAAACTGTCACAAACTTCACTGCAAGAAAACTTCTTGTGAAGATTTTTGAAAACGGAAAGCAGATTGCAAAGCTCCCCGAACTTTCCGAAATACGTCAGTATTGCAAAGAGCAGGTCGAAACAATATGGGACGAAGTTAAGCGTTTTGAAAATCCGCACACTTACTATGTAGATTTATCTCAAAAGCTTTGGGATGTTAAGCACGAACTTTTGGAAAAGTACTCAAACTGAGGGTGCTGAAAAACGGCACCGACCACAAAATAATATAGTAAAAACCACAACGGAGGATAAGAATGTACGAACTTACCGATCCGAAAATAATTAAATATTTATGTTCCAAATACGGTTTCACATTTGCCAAAAGTATGGGACAGAATTTTATAACAGACCCGTCTGTTCCGCTTGCTATGGCGCAGGACGCTACCGAAAAATCGCAGGGCGTTATTGAAATCGGCCCCGGCTTCGGTACGCTTACCGCACCACTTGCAACAATGGCGCAGAAGGTCGTTTCAATCGAACTTGACAAGCGTCTTGAAAAGGTGCTTTCCGAAACCCTTGCAGGTTTTGATAATGTGTCTTTCATCTGGAACGACTGTCTTAAAGTAAATCTCAAGGAACTCCTTGAAAATGAATTTTCAGGCATGGATGTCAGCGTTGCGGCAAATCTTCCGTATTATATAACAACACCCATAATTATGAATCTTCTTGAAAGCAGGCTTCCTTTCAAAAAGGTTGTTGTTATGATTCAGAAGGAAGTTGCCGAGCGTCTTTGTGCAAAGGCAGGAAGCAAGGATTATGGTGCGATAAGCATCACAACACAGTATTTTTCAAAGCCCGAGATTATAAAACACGTTCCCGCAGGGGCGTTTATCCCTGCACCCAAGGTTGACAGTGCTGTTGTAAGTATGGAAATACTTCAAACACCGTCTGTTTCTCCCAAGGATGAAAAGATTTTCTTTAAACTTATAAAAGCGGCATTTGCGCAGAGGAGAAAAACCCTTGTGAATGCTCTTTCAGGAAGCGGTGTGTTTGGCTCGAAAGAAGAGATAGGCAAAGCGATAGAAGCATTGAATCTTCCTCCGACCATAAGGGGAGAGGCGCTTTCAATCGAGCAGTTTTGCAAGCTGAGTGATTATTTTACTAAAGAATAAATAAAAAGGAGAATATGAAATGTACAGATGTGAAGAATGTGGTTACACAACCCAGACAGCCAATCAGGGAAATGCTTGTCCCGTTTGTGGTAAGCGTATGGAGGAAATCCAGACAGCTGAAACCGTAACGGAAAATTTTGGCACAGAACCTGTCGTGGAAGAAATTCCCGTGGAAAATCAGCAGAAAAAGAAAAACAAAGGCGGATTCAAAGGAATCATTTCTACAATTATAGTCATAGTTGTTGCTCGTTTGGTAGGCGGTTTCCTCGGAGGGGAAATGGCGAACAATTTTATGGGCGGTTCTCCTGAAAAAAAGATAGACAAGTTCATCGAAAAAGTGGAAAAATACGAGCCCGGTACATTTGAAGACGGCGTATACGAGTCTGAATATTGGAAAATAAAGATTGAAGCGGAAGATGGTTGGGAAGAGATGAGTTATGCTGATTTAAGGTCGTTTAATCAAGGCTTCGAAGAAGGATTTGTTGGATCGGCTACTGAAGCTTTCATGGAGGGAGACGCTAAAGATGAGGAGCTCATCGAAAAATACAAAGAATCCCTTTATTGTAAAACAGAAGCAGGATTCTTGTATCAACCAAACGGAGGATTGGAAGGTCTTGTTTATCCCAGTGTTTGTGCTGGCTATGGCGTAGATGAAGAGTCTAAAGAAGAATTTATAGATGGCCTTTTCGCAGGATACACAGAAACAATGTCAAACTCAAAAGAAGGCACATCTACTTTGGGAGGAAAGAAATACCAATATGTAGATGGTGTAATGGTGCAAAACGGTATAGAAATGAACACACGCATTTATGTAAGAACAGAAGGCGTTATGATTTCTATGATACCGATTATGTATGTCGGAGAAGATTATGACGGGTTTGTAGAATCTTTCGAATCAATGGTTAGTGCGTATTAATGT
>JAZREK010000082.1:0-4146 GCA_045660765.1 Clostridia bacterium | reverse complement strand
GTCTGTGAATAGATGGGCTTGCGAAGGTCAAGTGTCTTTATTATTGCGCTCGGACGAAGGTCGAATTCGCTGTTTACGATTTCGCTGATTCTGTCATCGCTTATTTTACCTGTGCCGAATGTATCAATTCTTACAGATACGGGACGAGCAACGCCAATTGCGTATGCAAGCTGAATCTGACACTTGTCAGCAAGTCCTGAAGCAACAATATTTTTTGAAATGTAACGTGCCATATAGCACGCACTTCTGTCAACCTTTGTCGGGTCTTTACCTGAAAATGCACCACCACCGTGGGGAGCGTAACCACCATAAGTATCAACGATAATCTTTCTTCCTGTAAGACCGCTGTCACCGTGAGGTCCGCCGATTACGAACTTGCCTGTAGGATTGATGTGGTACTTTGTATCTTCGTCAATAAGCGCAGGGTCAAGTACTGCCTTTATTACGTGCTCAATCATATCTTTGCGGATTGTTTCCTGACTTACATCAGCACTGTGCTGTGTTGAAAGGACAACCGTATCAATTCTCTTTACCTTGTCGCCGTCGTATTCAACAGTAACCTGTGTCTTGCCATCGGGGCGAAGATAGGGGAACTGACCGCTTTTTCTTACTTCTGTAAGCTTCTTTGCAAGCTTCTGTGCATAGTAGATGGGGGCGGGGAGATATTCGTCAGTTTCGTTTGTAGCGAAGCCGAACATCATACCCTGGTCGCCTGCACCGATTTCGTTGTCGGTATCAACGCCTGACTTTGCTTCCTGTGACTTGTCAACACCCATAGCAATGTCAGCAGACTGCTTGTTAAGAGTAGAAAGTATTGCAATTGAATCTGCGGAAAATCCCATAGAAGCATCGGTATAACCGATTTCGCGTACGGTTTTCTTAACAATTTCACGAACGTCATAAGTGTGTGTGGTTGTGATTTCGCCGAATACTACAGCCATACCTGTTGCTACACAACATTCGCACGCAACGCGAGCTTCGGGGTCGTGCGCAAGAATGTCGTCAAGCACAGCGTCGGAAATTTTATCGCATACTTTGTCGGGATGTCCCTCAGTAACAGATTCTGATGTGAAAAACTTCTTGTTAATCATTTGTTATTCCTCCTGTATTATATCTTCTGAATCAGAAAAAAAGTCTCGGTAAGTAAGAAATAGCTGTCATTATAACACCTGCGGTAACTACACCGCCTGCTATTGCAATAAAAGCGTCTTTGTTTTTGAAATTAAGGAAACTTGCTATAAGTGCACCTGTCCACGCACCTGTTCCGGGAAGCGGGATTGCTACGAAAAGGTAAAGACCCCATTTTCCGTATTTTGTAACTTCATCCTTGTTCTTTTCTACCTTTTCTTCAAGGTACAGCGGAAACTTCTTAAGACCTTTTATCTTTTTCATCCACTGACACACTGCTTTTATAAAGAAAAGTATGAACGGAACGGGAATAAGGTTTCCGACTATAGCTACTATGAGTGACGGCAGGAAAGGCAATCCGATAAGTGATGCTACAGGCATAGCACCTCTCAATTCAATTATGGGAATCATAGAAATTATGAAAACATACACATAATTTGCAAAAGCTTCGGAAAGTCCTATAAGTCCCACTGCCCATACGGCAAACGAATGAATCGTTTGTTTTATAGATTCTATCATATAAACCTCCAATGTGCAGAAGCACACAGTTATTTCATTATATTATATAGTATATTTATTTTAAACAATAATAATGATTTTGTCAACAAAACGCAGGTAAATAGTAAATAAATTTTAATTTTCGCTTGACATATATTGACAAGAGTGATATTATGTTATACTGCATTAAGATGCACTCATATCCCCTTTTGAGAGGTGGATGTGGGAAATATAGCGTTTTAACAACAATTTTTTGTATTTTGTATAGGTGGTGCATTCTACAACCACCCATACAACGAGAATGCAGAAAATTAGTGCAGAACGGACAAACTGAAGTCCGTAAGGACCTTTGCCGAAGGCGTACGATTGTACGTCGAGGTGAAGTTTGTTCGTAGTTCATTGGTTTAAAACAAAAGGAATTCGCTTTATGCGAATTTCGACCTGGATAAATGTTCAATTATTTTATTATTTTGAAACATTAATTATTTGCCAATGAACGATCTGTGCAATTTTATGCGTTCGAAATGTGTTTTGAGTGCATTCTACACAGAAACACAGAATATTAAAATGCGTTGTTCGTTCAAATATCTTAGAAGAGGTGATTTTGTTGAAGCCTATTAAATTAGGAAAAAATGAAAGAATGACCTTCGCCAAGATCGATGAAGTTTTGGAGATGCCAAATCTTATCGATATGCAAAAAAGCTCTTACGAGTGGTTTATTAAGGAAGGTCTTCGTGAAGTTTTCCGCGATGTAAGTCCTATCACAGACTACGCTGGAAACCTCGTTCTGGAATTTACCGATTACAGACTTGACGAGCAGCCCAAGTATTCAATTGAAGAATGTAAGGAGAGAGACACTAACTATGCAGCTCCCCTTCGCGTTCAGGTTCGCCTTATCAATCAGGAAACAGGCGAAATCAAGGAACAGGAAATCTTTATGGGTGATTTCCCCCTTATGACTGAACAGGGTACATTCATCATCAACGGTGCAGAACGTGTAATCGTTACACAGCTTGTTCGTTCTCCCGGTATCTACTATGAGCAGAAGTTTGACAAGGTTGGTAAAAAGCTTGTTAACTCTACTGTAATCCCCAACCGTGGCGCATGGCTTGAATATGAAACAGATCCTAACGACGTGTTCTCTGTTCGTATCGACAGAACTCGTAAGCTTCCTGTGACTGTTCTTATCAAGGCTATGGGTCTTGAAACCGAACCTGCAATTTTTGGTCTTTTCGGTGAAGACGAACGTCTTATCGCAACACTTGCGAAGGATACTACAAAGAATCGCGAAGAAGCGCTCTTTGAAATCTACCGTAAGCTCCGTCCCGGTGAACCCCCGACAATTGAAAGTGCTACTACTCTTATCAATGGTCTTTTCTTTGATGCAAAGAGATACGACCTTGCAAAGGTAGGTAGATATAAGTACAATAAGAAGCTCGCTATGGCAGCTCGTCTTGAAGGACAGATTGCAGGCGAAAACATTATTGATGCACAGACAGGCGAACTTATCGTAAAGGAAGGCGACCGCATCGACGCGGCAGCAGCACAGGCAATCGAGGACAAGGGTATCAACCGCGTTATGGTTGCTCTTGAAAACAAGAAGGTTGTTGTGTTCTCTAACAACATGGTGGATCCTGAAAAGTATGCAGGTATCTCTCTTTACGATATTACTCACGAAAAGGTGAGAAAGGATATCCTCGACGAAATCCTTGAAGAAGCAGCAGGCGACATTGAACAGATCAAGAAGCTTGCAGAAGAAAGAGTTGACGAGCTTGTTCCCAAGCACATCATCGTTGACGATATGTTTGCTTCTATTAACTACTGTAGCAATATCTGTGACGGTATCGGACAGATCGATGATATCGACCATCTCGGAAACCGTAGACTCAGAAGCGTTGGCGAACTTTTACAGAACCAGTTCCGTATCGGTATTTCACGTATGGAACGTGGCGTGAGAGAAAGAATGAGTATTCAGGAGCTTGATATTGTAACTCCTCAGTCACTCATCAACATTCGTCCCGTAGTTGCTACTATTAAAGAATTCTTTGGTTCATCACAGCTTTCACAGTTCATGGACCAGAACAACCCCCTTGCAGAGCTTACTCATAAGAGAAGACTTTCAGCTCTTGGTCCCGGCGGTCTTTCAAGAGAACGCGCAGGCATGCAGGTTCGAGACGTACACTATACTCACTACGGCAGAATGTGTCCCATCGAAACTCCTGAAGGTCCCAACATCGGTCTTATCAGCTCACTTTCAACATATGCACGTATCAATGAATACGGCTTTATTGAAGCTCCCTACCGTAAGGTTATCAAGGGCGAAGGTATCGTAACAAACGAAATCGAATATATGACAGCAGATACAGAAGACAAGTATGTTGTTGCACAGGCGAACGAACCTATCGATGAAAACGGTAAGTTCCTTGATAAAAAGGTTTCAGCGCGCTATAGAGAAGAAATTCTTGAAGTTCCCGCTGAAAGCATCGACTACATGGACGTATCTCCCAAGCAGGTTGTATC
>JAZREK010000081.1:0-7210 GCA_045660765.1 Clostridia bacterium | reverse complement strand
TGTAGCGGGCTTTGTAGCACCTGTTGCTGTGTTACCTGCAAAGCCGGGCTCTGTCTCAGTAATTGCAAGCTCTACGATGTTCGGGGGCTCGATAGCGAAGATATTTCCCTTGTAGGAAAGAATCTTAACCTGCATATTCTCCTTAACGAACTTGAGAGCATCGCCAAGCTGATCCTGACTTACGGGAATCTGCTCGTAGCTTTCGGGATCCATGAAGTAGAAAAGATCACCGTCGTTGTAGAGATATTCCATATCTCTACGGTCAATGTGTGCCTTGGGCATTTTATCTGTGGGGTTGAAAGTCTTTTCAACAACACCGCCGGAAATTACGTTCTTAATCTTTGTTCTTACGAACGCTGCACCCTTACCGGGTTTAACATGCTGGAATTCGATTATCTGATAAACGCTTCCATCATATTCAAAAGTTACACCATTTCTAAAATCGCCTGCTGATATCATTTTTATACTATCCTTTCGTAAATAAAATTACCTATGCTATATAATACAACATTTTCCTATAAATATCAAGTGTTTTTTTAATTATTATTTCATTAAGTATCCCCTTGTGAAAATGGGCGGTTTTACCGCTTCTTTTCTACCACGATACATATCAATCACGTTCTTCGTTTCCTCGCCGTTTTCAGTCACGAAAACGAGACGCAAAATATCTGCACCGCATTTTCTTACTTCTTTTATTTTGTCCGCAGTAAATGTGGGACGCGAGTTGTATACGGTATTTAGGTGTGTATTCTTATCCCCCGAAATCATAAATTGTGCGCCTGTTTTGTCTTTTATGAAAATCGGTTTTGAGCAGTCACATTTTCCCGTTATTCCGCGGATAAGACAAGCACGACTTGTCATAACACACTGATAACCATGGCAAACTATTTCGCAAGGCGCAGATGTTTTTGATACAATCTCTTTTATTTCTGCAAGTGAAAGTTCAACGGAAAGAGTTATTTCATCGCACTCGTTTTCAAAGAAGTTTGCACTGATACTGTTATATATATTCATTCCCCAATCAGCGACAACTTTTCTTCCTTGTTCTTTCGCAAGGTGTACCATTCCTAAGGTTGATGCATATACACCATAGGTAGCAGGAATTTTTGAAAGTTTTTCCTCTACCATTTTATCATCAGTGACAACGGGAGGGAGTAGAACAAAACATTTATCGTTAGGAGTGATTTCGTCCCACAAGGAAAGCGGAACGAGTATTCTGTCAGCATTTTTCGCGTTTTCGAATTGCTCCTTTGTAGAAACTTGTGCGCAGATGATATTGCTTTTTTTCGTTTTCGGTTTTATATCGGGATATTCAAATGAATATGTTTCCTTTACAGAAATCTCCGCACGTTTTTCAAGAAGCATCTCTGTTGCTTCACGTCGCATGGAATTAAGCGATGATACGGGAAGCGTTATATTTTCTTCTGCCACAAAATCAAAGTTTCGCATAGCAAATGGGGTTTGTCCCATCTTTCCTATTTGTGCCTGTGCACGATCTTTTGAAAGCGCTACATTCTGCGCTGTTTCTCCTTCATCGCCATACGCTGTTACTGTATAAATTCCGTCGGTTATTGTAAGCGAAGATTTTTCGCCGTAACAAACCTTAAGTGTAGCATCTACGGGAATTTTTTTATTCTCTGCGCCCTCTTTGTATGAAAGACGCGCTTCTTTGATAACGGTATCATCTGCACGCGATGAAAGATTGTCGTTGCTGATGGAATAATTCATTATTTCGGGCGTGTTTTTTTCATCAAAATATGCTTTTGTAAAGCCGTCTCCACGAACGAAGATTTTTTCAAGTTTTTCTTCATCAGCACGCTCTAACGGAGCAAAATTGTCAAGGTATTTGCGATATGTTCCCGTTACTGTTGCGACATATTCGGGACTTTTCATTCTGCCCTCGATTTTAAAGCTTGTTACACCTGCGTTGTGCATTTTTGAAAGATCATCTGCAAGACACAAATCACGTGGACTTAAAAGGTATCCGTTTTTGCCGCAGGAAGTATATTTCTGTCGGCAGGGTTGGGCACACATACCACGGTTACCACTTCTGCCACCGATAAAGGATGACATAAGGCATTTTCCCGAAAAACTTATACAGAGTGCACCGTGACAAAAAGCTTCAATCTCTGCAGTCGTATTTTCTGTTATATGACGAATTTCCGCCTCGGAAAGTTCGCGTGATACTACAACACGAGAAAAGCCGAATTCCTCAAGCGCCTTGACATCGTATTTGTTTGAAGAAGTCATCTGCGTACTTGCGTGAATGGGCATATCGGGACACACTTTTTTTGCAATAACAGCAGCGCCCATATCCTGAATTATAAGGGCGTCCACACCGCTTTTCGCAGCCTTAATCACGGACTTTTCAAAATCTGCAAGTTCGTTTTCCGCAATCAATGTATTTAGCGCAAGAAAAACACGAACACCCCTTGCATGGCAATAGGCGGTCGCTTTCTTGATTTCGTCCCAAGTGAAATTCCCTGCATTTTTTCGTGCACTGAAAGACTGTTCTCCGAGATAGATTGCATCGGCATCGTTTTGTACTGCAGCGACAAGTGCTTCCCACTTTCCTGCAGGGGCAAGCAGTTCAATGTAGTTTGCTTTCGTCATAATAATACATCCTAACAAGGCTGCCGCAAAATGCGACAGCCTTACAAATTATCTGTTCTTAAGTTCTGTTTCAAGTTTTACAACCTGCATTTTAAGTGTCTGATTTTCCGCGCGAAGTCGTGCAAGTTCGGCATTCAACTTGTCAAGGGCAAGCTTGCTTCCGCCTGCTTCTTCAGCATATTTGAGGAGCTGTGCACGAAGTTTTTCGTTATCTTCCTGTGCCTGCATATACTCGTCACAGATATTAACCGCTGTAAGTACAGCCGCCATTGATGTTGAAAGTCGTCTGTCACGTTCAATAAGTTCGCGCATATTTTTATCAACATGATACGCTACATGTTGAACGTATTCCTCATCCGCTTCACATGAAATTCTGTATTCTGCACCATTTATTTTAACAACTGTCGTAACTTTGTTTTCTTCCATAACAAATCTACCTTTCATCATAGATATTGTAATTATATAATATTTTTCATCAAAATTCAACAGTTTTAATGTTATTTTTTATGTTTAAAATTTATATTCTTGTAAAGACGGCTTTTTTGTGATAAAATGATCGAAAACACAGCGCACCGAATACCACAGCATTGCCCACAATAATGCTATTGAATATACGCTTTCGTAGAAAAGTGCAATAGTGCTGATAATGAAAAATGGTAATAGTCTTTTTGGTGCTATATATGCCATTATGATAGTGGTTGCAAGAATCAGTATCTGGACAACTATTTTTATGTCATCCGCGAATGCTATCTGAAGCACACTGCAGGAAAGTACGGCAAGCGGTATTTCCCACAAAAATGAGTCGTGAATTTTAAAACCCGCTATTAAAAACAATGCCGACGTGAATGCAAGCCATGTGTTCCCGAGACCAAAAATATGACAAACCAGAAAAGTTGTTGCAATATATATAAATTTTCGCATAATACCCCACCTTTGAAAGAATAATATTAGTTATTTGCTATTGGAGTTTTAACTATGCATGAAACAGAAAAAGAAATTGAAAAAGTAATATTGTGCGGTGTTCATACAGGAAGAACAAATACGCTTGATGACACTACCGAAGAATCTATGGCGGAACTTCGCGAGCTTGCAAAAACTGCGCAGGCAGAGATTGTCGGTGAGATGATTCAGAACAAGGACCATCCCGAAAACGCAACCTACTTTGGCGAAGGCAAAATGGAAGAACTGCGCATTGCGGCAGAAAGCCTTGGTGCAACACTTCTTATTTTCGACGATGAACTGACAGGAAGTCAGATAAGAAACATCGAGAACTATACGCACGTGCGTACAATCGACCGAAGCACACTTATCCTTGATATTTTCGCGCAGAGAGCAATGTCAAAAGAGGGTAAAATTCAGGTTGAACTTGCACAGCTGAAGTATTCTCTTCCCCGCCTTTCTGGTATGGGCGTAGCGCTGTCAAGACTTGGTGGCGGTATCGGTACAAGACGCCCCGGTGAAACAAAGCTTGAAAGCGATAAAAGACATATTCACAGACGCATAAATTCGCTTGAGGCGGAGCTTCGCGAAATTCAGGCACACCGCGATTTACAGCGAAGCAGACGAGAAAAAGATAATGTCGTTGTTGCGGCGCTTGTAGGATATACGAATGCAGGAAAAAGCACGATATTAAACTATTTTACCGATTCAGGTGTACTTGCTGAAAATATGCTTTTCGCGACGCTTGACCCGACGATGAGAAAACTTGATTTACCCGACGGAAGAAATGCGGTAATCGTGGATACGGTAGGGTTTATCAGAAAGCTTCCGCATCATCTTATCGAAGCGTTCAAATCCACCCTTGATGAAGCGGTTCTGGCTGATGTTTTAATTCATGTAATCGACTCGTCTAACCCCGAAATGCATACACAGATGAAGGTTGTTGATGAGCTTATACAGACACTTGGTTGCCGCGCGCAGAGGATTATCGCAGTATTTAATAAATGCGATGTTGCTCCTCCCCTTTCTCCTCGTCCTGAAGGTAATTACACAGATTTCGTTTCCGTAAGTGCCAAGAGTGGCGAGGGTATGGAAGAACTTGTTGAACTTCTTCACGATGCTCTGCCAGGTAAGAAAAAGGAAATCGAGGTGCTTATACCCTATTCCGACAGTAAAACTGCGGCAGTACTTCACGATGGCGAAGTAATACTTGAAGAAAGCTATGAAGCCGAGGGTACAAAAATACGCATACTTGCTGATGAAGCCTTGTATGCGAGGTTAAGGAACTATATCATATGATGGAAGATTACAAAACTGTCCTGCAGGATGCAGAGGCAGAAATGATTGAGCGAAAAAGCCGTTTTATAGGCTATTGCCGACCTGTCAAAACGCAGGATGAAGCGGTCAATTTTATAAACGAAATACGCGCTATGCACCGTCAGGCGACACATAATGTTTACGCATATGTATTGCGCGAAGATAACATTATGCGATACAGCGACGATGGAGAGCCTGCAGGCACAGCAGGTGTACCCGTTCTTGAGGTTATAAAAAAAGAGGGGCTTACCGATCTTGCCGTTGTGGTTACAAGGTATTTTGGCGGAATTCTCCTTGGTGCGGGCGGTCTTGTCCGCGCATACGGAAAAAGCGCGAAACTCGGTATTGATGCCGCGGTAAGAATTGAAAAATTATATTGCGAGCTTTTCCTCGTAAGGTGCGATTATTCCACCTACGGAAAACTTGAATATCTGATAAATACCGAAGGTTACATACTGAAAGATTGTGCGTTTGAAAACGATGTATGCCTTACGGTAGGTGTGAAGCCCGAGCAGAAGGAAGCATTCCTCAAAAAGATTGCCGACATATCGGGCGGAAGTGCACAAGTCGATGAAATATCAGGCGAATATATAACAAAAGAGCTGTGAATATCACAGCTCTTTTTTGTTAGTCATTGACTATTCAATCGGTATTATTTTTCCTGTGTTGAGGTTTACTATTCTCGGAATTCGGGAAGCGTTAGATATACAGTAAAGGTTTCCGTCAGGGCCGAAGAACGTTTCACCCGCGATATAGGGGTAAAGTTTTGTGATTTCGCCCGTCGTGGTATCGAGAGTATAGTAACCGCCGTTAACTGTGCTGAATGGCGGATATCCTCCCTGTCCCGGGCTTTCTTTCTGTGCATCGTACCACATACCGAGGAAATAGATTTTACCATTCTCCTTGCCAAGAGTGTACATAGAGTTAAAGAGGTCGCTGTGCTTTTCTGTCAGCGGTTCAAATTCATCCGCACCTTCTTTATAGAGATAAATATCGCTGAAATGATTACTCCATCTTCCTGAATAAGCAGGTCTGAAGCTGTTTGATGCGATATAAAATTCTCCGTTTACGCCTTCGTAAACTGCATTAAAATTACATCTCGCATCCCACGGGATTTGCTTTATACCGTTTTCATCTTTTCTGAAGAAATATGACCTGTATTGGGTGTACGGTGCAGGGGCATTTCCAACCTGCGCTGAAAGATGGATAAGAGATCCTTCTCCTGTTTTATACTCGTGCACAGCTACTCCATTTACTCTTTCTTCGCCGCCAATAGTTATTAAAAGCGTGTCTCCGATATAGATGCTTTTATCCTTTACTGTTGCTTCCATAACGGCAGGAGTTACCTTGTCCTCGCGCTTGGGCATTTCAGCTCTTTTTACTTCGAATTCGGTGTCTTCCCTGCGGAAAACTTTTTGTGCAGATGTATCAAAGTCGTAGTTAGCATAATAACTGTACGAAAGAGTGTATCTTGTATCGCCGTTCTCGGTAATGCTTTCATCATAAACTGATATTTTGTTTTCCAGCTTAACGGTGTTTCCATCCACCGTGTAAGCATACGGAGGATTGCTTTTTCCGTCCTCGTACAGTTTGAAGGAATAATCCTTTTCCGACCACTCAACATCAAAGTTCAATTCCTCGTAGGCAAAACGCCAGGTCATCGGGAAATATGTTATTCCGCGGAAGTTTATAAGGGGATATTCCTCTTTTTCATTGTCGATATAAATTCCGTTAAGATAGATAGGATATGTGGGAATTACGGCATCGTAGAGTGTATTATAATGATTCAGCGCATCGCCACCAAAATAATTTGGTGTTTCGGTATAGTAATCAACATATTCGCGAGTGATGAAAAGTCCCTTTTTGCTATCAAATCCGCACATAAGTCCAAGGCGTTCACAAAGGTCAAATGTCATCGGGAAATATGTAATATCCTTATAGGTTATAAGGGGATATTCAACATAGCGGTTATCCACGCTCATACGGTCAATTTCTGTATAAAATGGCGCGATTTTGACCTTTACCGCATCATTTTGCGCAAAGGCAGGAAATGATGATATCAAAATTGTTGTAACTATTAGTAATGACAGTAGCTTTTTCATATTATCACCTCTGATTTCAGTATAGCAAAAAAAAAAGCTGTGTAAAGAGAAGGATTGATTTTTTAATTAAACTGTAATATAATTTCATTGGGTGATTTTATGATTAAAATATTATTTGTATGCCACGGAAATATATGCCGCAGTCCCATGGCAGAATTTGTAATGAAAGATATAGTTGAAAAACGCGGAATTGCTGATAGTTTTGAAATTGCATCTGCCGCAACAAGCACGGAGGAAAT
>JAZREK010000080.1:0-4768 GCA_045660765.1 Clostridia bacterium | reverse complement strand
CTTTCTAACACGGTATCGGTAATCACCGTAAGCGTTTCTATTTGCTTTTTAGCAGACGGCGTAAAGATAACGCCTTTGCCACCGTAAACTTTGGTAGTTACCGCTTTAATCTTATCTTCTAAAGACTGTTCGCTTTGATATGCAAAGGTAAAGTCACCCTTTTCTTCTTCACAAAGGCGAACTACTTCTTTGGCAAGGGCTTCGCCACCCTTACCGCCTTCCGCCCAAACGGTAGATAAAACTACGTTTACGCCGAGTTTTTTACACTCGTCAATAATAACCTGTACTTCTTTATCTGTATCGGTGGGGAATTTATTGATAGCTACCACAGAGGGAAGCTTGTAAACATCCTTGATGTTTGAAACATGGCGAAGAAGATTGGGAATACCGCGAAGAAGTGCATCGGTATTTTCTTCATTAAGTTCTGTCTTTGCCATACCGCCGTGCATTTTGAGAGCGCGGATTGTAGCAACGATAACTACCGCAGCGGGTCGAAGTCCTGCCATACGGCACTTGATATCAAGGAACTTTTCAGCACCGAGGTCTGCGCCGAAACCGGCTTCTGTAATAGCATAGTCACCGAGCTTCATCGCAAGCTTTGTTGCAGTTACGCTGTTACAGCCGTGTGCGATATTTGCAAACGGGCCGCCGTGTACAAATGCAGGAGTTCCTTCAAGAGTCTGCACAAGGTTGGGTTTGATAGCATCTTTAAGAAGAGCTGTCATTGCACCGTGTGCCTTGATGTCTGCCGCAGTAACGGGTTTTTCGTCATATGTGTAGCCTACGATAATTCTGCCAAGACGCTCTTTAAGGTCTGTGATAGAATTTGCAAGGCAGAGGATTGCCATAATTTCAGATGCAACTGTTATGTCGTAACCATCTTCACGCGGAACGCCGTTAACTCTTCCGCCGAGGCCGTCTGTTATAAAACGGAGCTGACGGTCGTTCATATCTACACAGCGTTTCCATACAATTCTTCTTGTATCAATACCAAGAGAATTGCCCTGATGGATATGGTTATCGAGCATAGCCGCAAGAAGATTGTTTGCAGCACCGATTGCGTGGAAGTCACCTGTAAAGTGAAGGTTAATATCCTCCATAGGAACAACCTGCGCATAGCCACCGCCTGCCGCACCGCCCTTGACACCGAAAACGGGACCGAGCGAGGGTTCGCGAAGTGCAACTAAAACATTCTTGCCGATTTTACGCATACCGTCTGCAAGACCGATTGTTGTAGTTGTCTTACCCTCACCTGCGGGGGTGGGATTTATTGCAGTTACAAGGATGAGCTTTCCGTCCTCGTACTCTTTATCCTTTAAAATTGAAAGGTCGATTTTCGCCTTATATTTTCCGTAGCATTCAAGATATTTTTCGTCAACGCCTGCCGTTTTTGCTATTTCTGAAATAGGCTTCATTTCCACGGACTGCGCGATTTCAATGTCTGATTTATACATTAAATCAGTCCTTTCCAACGCTTGATTTAAGAGTAACGTCGTGATAACCACCTTCAACAATACTTGTTGCTGAAACGAGAGTTATCTTTGCATTCTTCTGGAGTTCGGGAATTGTAAGAACACCACAGTTGCACATTGTTGAAGATACCTTGTAAAGACTCTTTGCAACGTTATCCTGAAGTGAACCTGCATATACAACGTATGAGTCAACGCCTTCTTCAAATGAAAGCTTTGTCTTACCACCAAGGTCATAACGCTGCCAGTTACGAGCACGGTTGCTACCTTCACCCCAATATTCCTTAACATAAGTACCGTTGATGTTAAGCTTGGGAGTGGGGCTTTCGTCAAAACGTGCAAAGTATCTGCCGAGCATAAGGAAGTCAGCACCCATTGCAAGTGCAAGTGTCATATGATAGTCGTGAACTATACCACCATCAGAACAGATCGGGATATAGATACCTGTCTTTTCAAAGTATTCATCACGAGCTGCCGCAACTTCAATAACTGCAGTTGCCTGTCCGCGTCCGATACCCTTTGTTTCACGAGTGATACAGATTGAACCGCCACCGATACCAACCTTGATAAAGTCAGCACCTGCTTCTGCAAGGAACATGAAACCTTCACGGTCAACTACGTTACCTGCGCCAACCTTTACGCTGTCACCGTATTTTTCACGGATGAACGCAATTGTCTTTGCCTGCCAAGCTGTATAACCTTCAGAAGAGTCGATACAAAGAACGTCTGCACCTGCTTCAACAAGTGCGGGAACACGCTTTTCGTAGTCGAGAGTGTTGATACCTGCACCTACAAGGTAACGCTTTTGTTCGTCAAGAACTTCGTTAGGATTGCTCTTATGAGTTGAGTAGTCCTTTCTGAATACGAAATATTTAAGTTCGTTTTTGTCATTGATAATGGGAAGTGAGTTAAGTTTGTTTTCCCAGATAATATCGTTTGCTTCCTTAAGAGTTGTTCCTTCAGGAGCGCAGATAAGCTTGTCAAAAGGAGTCATGAAATCGCGAACCTTAACATCGGTTGTCATTCTGCTTACGCGGTAGTCACGGCTTGTAACAACACCGAGGAGAACGCCGTTTGCAGTTCCGTCCTCTGTAACAGCCATTGTATTGTGACCTGTTACTTCGAAAAGATTAAGAACGTCAGCCAATGTATCGTCAGGCTTAAGATTGCTGTCTGACACAACAAAACCTGCCTTGTAATTCTTTACACGAGCAACCATAGCCGCTTCATCTTCAACAGACTGTGAGCCGTAAATGAAAGAGATACCGCCTTCTTTTGCGAGTGCGATAGCCATGGTATCGTTTGATACGGACTGCATGATAGCAGATACCATAGGAATATTAAGACTGTATTTAGGTGTTTCACCCTTCTTGAACTTTACAAGAGGTGTCTTAAGGCTTACATTCGAGGGAATACAGTCGGGTCCTGTATATCCGGGTACAAGAAGGTATTCGCTGAATGTACGTGAAGGTTCGTTAAAATAGTATGCCATGGTTATATCTCCCCCATAATAAAAATTTATAGTATTTTTGTTATTATACAACAATTCGGGGCACTTTTCAAGATATAAACGCATTTTTTTGCGGAAAAAAGTGCATAAAAAAGCACCCTTTCAAATGGTGCTTTTTTGTTAGAAATCGTGACGGAAGCCAAAATCAATATTATATTTTTCAAATACGCTAACTATTTTATCTACAACCTCAAAATCAGAATTGCTGTCTTCCTTTATTATATTTTGAATTTCACTCAACATATTTATTGCAACTGTGCTGGTAATTTTATTTTCATCAATTTCAAAACTTTCTAAATTTCTTGTTATAAAATCTGCGATGCCGCTTTTTAATAGTTCCATTTTTATATTCATAAATTCCCTCCATAATAATTTGTGATACCTTTTCGCATGATTTCATTGTACATAGTACCACTTTTTATTTATATTATAGGTCAATTACACCATAATTTCAATAGGGAAATTTGCCATAATATAAGTGGTGATATTTATGACTAAGTTAAAAGAACTCCGTCTTGAAAAAGGATATACACAAATAAAAATGCAGATGTTGACGGGCATTGACCAAAGCGACTACTCAAAACTTGAAAATGGAAAAAGGTATTATACATTTGAACAATGCAGAAAACTGGCAATAGCACTTGGTACAAGTATGGACTATTTGGCAGATTTAACTGACGAAAAGAACCCCTATCCTCCGAAAAAATGAAGCAAAAAGCGTACTGAATTTTTCAGTACGCTTTTTTTGGCACCCCCGACCGGAGTCGAACCGATGACTAATCCTTAGGAGGGACTTGTAATATCCACTTTACTACGGGGGCATTTTCTCTTTTCAATTTCTCAAGGCAAATGAATTTACCGCCTCAAATTGAGGCGTTAAATTTTCTTTTGTGATTAGTTTTCTGCTTTCTTAACAACCTGAACGCCCTTGTAGTAACCACAGTGCTTGCAAACGATGTGTGCCTTAATAAGTTCACCACAGTTAGCGCACTTGATCATACCGGGTACTTCAAGTTTCCAGTTAGCTCTTCTTTTATCTCTTCTTGCCTTAGAAGTTCTTCTCTTTGGAACTGCCATTTTCTACACCTCTTTACTTAAATTTCTAAAGATGGCGAATCTCGGGTCATAGACCTCAACTTCGCAATTGCATTCATTATTATTAAGGTCTATGCCACAAACGGGGCAAAGCCCTTTACAGTCATCCTTACACAGAAACTGCATAGGGATACTGCCAAAAATAGACGCCTCTATACTGCCGGAAATGTCAATAACATTACCCGATACTGTTACGCACTCTTCATCAATTTCTTCAAACTCACTATCAAGGCTTTCAAAAAGCTCCGCCGTAAGTTTTTCGCAAACGCCTTTACCGCAACGGGAACAGTCTGTCTTATACTCCCCCGTAATAGTAGCGGAAATTTCGATTGCTCCACCGATGTTTTTAACCTCCCCCTCAATTTTAAGGGGCGCGTCAAATGTAAGTGTGCTGCCAATATAGTCAAACGTTCCAAGTTCCACATTTCCTGAAAACGCTTTTGAAGCACCGTCATTTCTGAGTACAGATGCAATATTTATCTTCATATAAAAACACCTATCCTTCAGTGCCTCTTTTACAGGCGCTTAACTATTATACTATTGAATCCTTATCTTGTCAACAATTATTTTGCCAATCTTTCAGTTTCGATAGCAATCATCATTTCTTCATCAGTAGGAATTACAAGAGTTCTTACAGTTGCACCTTCTGCTGAAACGTCGATTGCCTGACCGCGAAGTTTGTTCTTTTCAGCAT
>JAZREK010000079.1:0-12910 GCA_045660765.1 Clostridia bacterium | reverse complement strand
AAGGTAATTCAGCTTTCAGCAATCGGTGATTTTGAAGCGGTAGATATCAAGAAGATTCTTGATAAATACAACCTTACAGTTGCGTGTACACATCGTCCTCCGCAGAACTACCTTGAAAATCTTGAAAAGGAAATTGAGTTTCACAAGACTCTCGGCATAAAGGTTGCAGGTCTTGGCTCAATGCCCGGTTTTGATGCAAGGGAAGAAACCGTTTCCGATTTCATCAAGAATTACAAGAGCGTTGCGGCAGAACTTAAAAAGCACGGTCTCATTTTCGCATATCATAACCACGACTTCGAGTTTGAAAGAAGAGAAGGCAGACACGTGTTTGACATAATCGTTGAAGGTATTGACAGCGATAACTTCAAACTTATCCTTGACGTGCATTGGATTGCACGCGCAGGTCTTGATGTAGCAAAATTCATCCGCGACCACAAGGATATGATTGCGTGCGTACATTACAAGGATTTCAAGGTTGTTAACCGTGAACCCCTCTTTGAAAAAGTTGGTTACGGTAATATGGATTGGGACAGCATCATCGCCGCTTGCGAAGAATCAAGCGCGCAGTTCGCTCTCGTTGAGCAGGACAAGTGTTATGAAGAAGATCCGTTTGAATGTCTTAAGAAAAGTTACGACTATCTTGTGACAAAGGGGTATAACTAAAATGAATGCTTGTATAGTAGGATTCGGTTGTATAGGACCGGTCCACGCAATTTCAATAAAGCATACAGATTGTGCAACAGTTTATGCAATCTGTGACATAAATAAAGAGCGCGCCGATAAGGGCGCAGAGGAATACGGTGCAAAGGCATACTACGATTATGACGAGTGCCTTAAGGATGAAAATATCGACACCATTCACGTCTGCACACCGCATTATCTCCATTTTGAGATGGTGAAAAAGGCGCTTGAAGCGGGCAAGCACGTTGTTTGTGAAAAACCCGTAACAATGAAAAAAGAAGAGTTCAAGATTCTGATGGAAAACTATGATATTACAAAGGTTTTCCCGATAATTCAGAACAGAACTAACGCTTGTATCGTAAAGATGCGCGAGCTTATCGCCGAAAACGATTATGGTAAATTAAAGGGCGCAAAAGGTTTTGTAACCTGGCACCGTGACGAAACTTACTACAACAGCGAAGAATGGCGTGGTAAAAAGGCGACAGAGGGTGGCGGCGCACTTATCAATCAGTCGGTTCATACTCTTGACCTTATGACACTTTTCTGTGGCAAGGCAAAATGTGTTGAAGCGACAATGAAGAATTACTCCCTCAAAAATGTGATTGAGGTTGAGGACACCGTTGACGCATACATCCAGTACGAAAACGGCGCGACAGGTATTTTTTATGCGACAAACGCGTATGCAGGACATACCGATCCTTTGGTTGAGGTTGTGTTTGAAAACGCGCGCCTTACCTACAATGAGCGCAAACTTTTCGTAAACGGAGAACTTGTGTGTGAAGATGGCGACGGCTTTATCGGTAAATCATACTGGGGTAAAGGACACGCCAATACAATCAGCGAATTTTACGAAGGCAAGAGCAAACTTACACTTGCCGATATTAAAAACACAATGGATGCCATGTTTGCTATTTACGATAGTGCAAATTCTAACAAACCTGTAAATTTATGAATTGATGGGGGACGGCGGGAGTTTTTGTTAACCGCAGGTGTAACAAAAACTGCCCTGTCCCCAAACGATAACGGGGTGAATTTTGTTAGCCTGCGGCGTCACAAAATTCGACCCTCCTCTCCTGAGGCGGGCCCCTTTTGTCCTTCGGACATTCCTCTGCCTGAGGCGGGCCCCCTTTGTCCTTTGGACATTTCCCCCGTTGTCGGGGGAATCCACCCCGCTACCGGGGAAACCAACCCCAAACAAGGAGAAAAATTATGCTTAAAGAATTGATAAAGGAGAGAAATCTCCCTGCATTCAAGACTAAAGAAGAAATGCTCGAAATTATGAAGAGCGAGGTTTTTGGTTATCTTCCTCCTGCACCTGAAAGCTTGGAGTTTATCGAAACTGATGCCTTCATTCCCAACTATTGCGCGGGAAAGGCAATCTCGAAAAAGGTTGATGTAAAGGTAACCGTTAAGGGTCAGGAATTCACATTCCCGTTCTATATGTCAATTCCCAAGAAAGAAGGAAAGCACCCGTTTTTCGTGCTTGTTGGCTATGGTGACGAATTGACTGCACGTTATGTACCCTTTGAAGAGATTATCGACAACGGCTTTGCCGTAATCAATTTCAAATACGGCGAAGTAACTCGCGATAACGACGACTTTACAAACGGTCTTGCAGGAAACCTCTATCCCGACGGAAAACGTGAAGGGTCAGATGCAGGTAAAATTGCAATCTGGGCGTGGGCGGCACAGCGTGTTATGGACTATCTTGAAAAGCAGGATTATCTTGACATGGATTATGCAGCGGTTTGCGGTCATTCAAGACTCGGTAAAACTGCGCTTTACACAGCGGCT
The DNA here is from genome assembly GCA_045660765.1 of Clostridia bacterium. Classification (GTDB taxonomy): domain Bacteria; phylum Bacillota; class Clostridia; order UMGS1883; family UMGS1883; genus UMGS1883. Next base: position 10,435 of record JAZREK010000079.1, on the reverse strand, counting down.
ACTGATGAACGTTTCAAGTTCGCATATTCAAACGATTCAGGATGTACAGGTGCTGCATTATCAAGAGGAAAAGTGGGCGAACAGGTAGAAAGAATCGCCAACGTTTACGGTTACTGGTTCTGCGAAAACTATATAGCTCATTCAAAGGATGTTTCTACAATGCCCTTTGACCAGCACTATCTCACAGCTTCTATTGCGCCGAGATATGTCTACGTTGCAAGTGCAAACGAGGACCAGTGGGCAGACCCTGTATCGGAATTCTTAAACTGCGTTACAATAAGCGAAATTTATGAATCCTACGGCAAAAAAGGTTTCATCTGCGAAGACAGACTTCCCGAAATCGGCGATATGTATCACGAAGGTAGCGTTGGTTATCACCTCCGTGCAGGTACTCACTACCACAGTCGTGAAGACTGGCAGAAAGCTATGAAATTCATCAGATCCAAAATGAACTGAATAAAAGGCTCGTGGTAACGAGCCTTTTGCAGTATGGCAAGAAGAGTTTTGATTATAGACGGAGTATTATCAGAAAACTTCAGGAGGAACATAAAATGCTAAGCTATATCTGGCCGATACTCTTGGTCGTGTTATCAAATGTCGTGTATCAGGTATGCGCGAAAAGTGTACCTGATAACGTAAATCCTTTTGCATCATTGACAGTAACATATATAGTAGGTGCGATTTGTTCAGCGATTATATATTTTGTGATTGGTAATCAGGTCAATATCGCTAAAGAAATTGCAAAAATGAATTGGGTTCCATATGTATTGGGCCTTGCTATTGTTGGCCTTGAAGTAGGGTTTATATATGCTTACAGGGCAGGGTGGCAAGTCAGCACCGCATCTATTGTGCAAAGTTCATTTCTTGCCGTTATTTTGATTTTTGTAGGGTTGTTGCTCTATAACGAGGCATTGACCTGGAATAAAATAATCGGCGTGTTGATATGTCTTGTTGGATTAGTTTTTATAAATGTTAAATAGGTTTCCCCCCAACCCACTTTAAGTAGGTGAAGAAAATGGAAATTAAAAATAAATACAGTATTCTTTATCCGGAATTTGAAGGAGTGGAATATAAAACTCTTTCGCAGACAGCTTGTCACGATCTGGCACTTGATTTACTGTGTCAGGATTTGACCGACAATCAAAAGGAATCCAAACTGATAATGGATACCATTTCAAAAATGACGCCCGACCCCCGTGTTGCAAAATACAGACAGGATGTCTTTTGTGATATTTTAAAATTCCCCGACTTGCGCAAAAAAATGGTCGAACTTTTCGATAAGTTTGAATACATCCGCAATTTCGGTGTACACCATTGGAAAACCGACGAAAAACTTGGCATATGGCATCTTCTTCGCCGTATGGACGAACTTGGCGACTATATCACCTGCGTCGAGGCGATGCAATCGTGCCTTAAAGACAGCTCGGTCGAATCGGCGGGACTTCGCAGTTTTAAAGAATACATAGATATGCTCTACCGCGATGCGCGATTCGGCGAAATGAAAAAGGATATTGCCGCGCTCAAGGTTCATTCCTCGGAGGTAAAGAGCGTTACCGTGGGTATAAATGTCAACGAGAGGTTCGAGGCAACATCGCTCGGCCTTATCTCCGTTAATAATCAGCAGTTCAAAAAATCAGGCATCATCGGTAATTTTGCCGACGCCCTGACACGAAACGGCGTCAAAAACGGAAACGAATGGAACGGCGATATGTATTATCATCCCGTAGAAAGTGGAAAAGGTCTTGACGAAATACTGACAGGATTTATCAAGAAAAAGGCACAGACAGACCTTGTCGGCAGAACGGCTCTTTCAAACGAAACTCTTGCCAATGTTGCAGGTGGCGACGGTATGGCAAACTCAACGTTCTACCTTTCAGGGATTGCCAACAAAATGCTTGATATGTTACTTCGTAAACTACGCGATACACTGAATAAATACGCGGATATCGTGGTTATAAATATTTCGCAGATAATTCCCGAATTCGTTTATTACATAAGATTTGCCGAATTTATTGAAAAGAATATGGAAAAGGGTTATACCTTCTGCAAAACGAATGTTATTGATAAAGACGGCGTGCAGATGCAGACAAGGGGATTTTACAACCTTAAGCTTGCAATTTCAGGACTTGAAAAGGAATCAATCGTTACCAACGACCTTGATTTTGATAACGACCACACCGTCTACATCCTGACAGGCGCAAATCGTGGCGGAAAGACGACTGTTACACAGGCAATCGGCATTATGTACGTTCTTGCACAGGGCGGTATATTTGTTCCAGCGACATCATTTGACTATAAACCGCTTGACTGTATTTACACTCATTTTCCGGCTGATGAGGATAAGACATTTGACCTCGGCAGATTGGGTGAGGAGTGTATCCGATTCAAGGAAAACTATAACGCATGCACAAAGGATAGTTTGTGTCTGCTTAATGAAACATTCTCTACAACATCTTTTGAGGAGAGCTATTACATAGCGAAAGATTCTGTGAAAGCGCTTCTTAAAAAGTCTGTCAGAACAATATACAATACGCATATGCATAAACTCGGCGAGGATGTCAGCAATCTTAATGCGGAAAATTCCGTTTCAAAAGCTTCATCGCTCATCGTACGAAGTGAAGACGGAAAACGTTCGTTCAAAATAGCTGTTGCACCGCCGGAGGGCAAGTCGTACGCGATGGATATCGCGGAAAAGTACGGCGTAACCTACGAAATGCTCACAGACGGAATGTAAAAGGAAGTTTGAGATATGAAAAAAACCAATATTGTAATTGTCGGTACGGGGATGATTGCCCCTGCACATGCCGACGCAATAAATTCTATAGAGCGCGCCTGCCTCTACGGTGTTTGCGGAAGAAATGCCGAAAAAACTGCGGAGTTTGCTCAAAAATACGGAGTAAAATGCTACGACAGTTACGAAGCTGTCCTTGCAGACAGCGAGGTAGATGCCGTTTCAATCTGTACCCCCAGTGGCTATCATGCCAAGCAGGCAATAAAGGCGCTTTATCACGGCAAACATGTAGTGATTGAAAAACCCATGGCACTTAATAGTGCCGATTGCGACAGAATAATAGATGCTGTAAAGGAAACGGGCAAAACCCTTGCGGTAATTTGTCAGCTCCGTTTCAGCGACGATGTTCAGCGCGTGAAAAAGCTCTATGAAGAGGGGGCGTTCGGTACAGTATCGCTTTGCGATTTGTATATGAAGTACTGGCGCGAACCGTCCTATTACGCGGAAAACACCTGGCGCGGGACAAAGGCGCTTGATGGTGGCGGTGCACTGATGAATCAGGGCATCCACGCAATAGATTTGCTTCTGTATATCACAGGCGGTGCGAAACTTATCTCTGCCCGTGTAAAGACAGCACATCACGATATCGAGGTCGAGGATACGGCAGTCGCACTTTTGCAGTATCCAAACGGTGCCGTTGGTGTTGTGGAGGGCTCAACTTGTGCATATCCGGGTTTTGAAAGAAGCCTGGAAATCCACGGAAGCAGCGGTTATGTAATGCTGAAAAGCGGAATTATTGAAAAACTTGTGCTTGACGGCAAGGATGTAACCCCGAAGAATGAGGATATTGAAAGACACAATTCATCATCCGACCCGACTGCGACAGGATACGCCCGCCACGCGAAAGAGTACGAAAACTTTATCGCCGCAATAAATGGCGAGGAAGAACTCTTAATTGACGCGTGCGAGGGTAAAAAGGCAGTAGAGCTTATTGAAAATATCTACAAAACATCGGAGAATATGTAAAATGAAAAAAATAGTAATAGTGATTTTGATTTTATTATTTCTTTTTGCTTTTGTCAGAATTTCAACCTCGATTTATGAAAATATGACACGGGAAGTGGGGATGCTGTTATGAATTTTACAACATGGCTTGCAATAGCAGTTGCAATAATAGTTCCTGTTTCAATTTATATGTATCAAAACAGGGGATAAAACGGCAAAAAACCACGTTATCCCCCCGTATAATTGACAAAAATGGCATTTTTAGGTATAATAACAAGTAAATTAATTAAGTTTATAATAAAGGAGTAAAGTAATGAACAAAGAGCAGTTTATTAAAGAGAGAATCGCACAGATGTCACTCGAAGAAAAAGTAGGTCAGTGTTTCGTTATCGGTTACGTTGGTGCAATGGTAACACCCGAAATCATCAGACGAATCAAGACTTATAAGCCCGCAGGTATCCGTGCAGGTCTTATGTGGAGAATCAGAACCGTTAAGCACGACCCCAACGGTACAAACACAGATTTCGCATCTCGTCTTCAGAGACCTTACAAGGGTACAATCAAGGATTTCCTTCCCGATATCCCCGTACCTCACTTCACTAACGAAGAATTCTGCGAATATACAAACACACTTAAAAAGGCTGCTATCGAAAACGGCAACGTTCCGCTTCACTTCACATTCGACTTTGAAGGCGACGTTTCAGCTGACTACTACCGTGGCGGCGTAAAATACTTCCCCAGCAGCATGGGTATCGCACACAGCGGTGACACAAATCTTGCAAAGGATGCAGCTTGGGCAGTAGGCCGCCAGCTTGCTCCTCTTGGCTTCTCATGGATTCACTCACCCCTTCTTGACGTTAATACTAACCCCAGAAACCCTGAAATTGGTGCAAGAAGCTACTCTGAAGATACTGATGAAGCTATCAAGTTTGCAGCAGAAGCAATCAAGGGTTATAAGGAAGCAGGTATCATCGCAACAGGTAAGCACTTCCCCGGACGTGGCGAATCTGCAGCAGATGCTCATCACGGTCTTCCCGTAATCGATGCTGATAAGGAAACACTTTACGAAAAGCATATCAGATCTTTCAAGGCTATGATCGATGCAGGTATCCCTGCTATCATGACAGCTCATACAGCTTATCCCGCACTTGACGATTCAGGCCTTCCTGCAACACTTTCAAAGAAGATCGTTACAGGTATTCTTAAGGAAGAACTCGGCTTCAAGGGCGTAGTTACAACAGACGAAATCACAATGGGTGGTATCATCTCCAAGTTTGAAGTTAAGGACGCTTGCCTTGAAGCAATCAATGCAGGTTGTGACCTTGTACTTCTCCGTGATGAAGGCGGTCTTATCGACGAAGTTATCCCCGGTCTTGTACAGGCTGTTAAGGACGGCAAGCTCAGCGAAGAAAGACTTAACGACGCTATCACACGAACTCTCAGCGTTAAGTACGATTACGGTTACTTCACAGAAGAACAGATCCGTGACGTAGCAAAGGCTAGCGAAGGTATCAACGATCCCAAGGTAGCTGAAATCGCTCTCCGCGCTGCGAAAGAGGCTATGAACGTTGTTCGTGACGAAAACAAGATTCTTCCTCTTAAGGAAGGTACAAAGGCTCTCTTTGTATATCAGATCAACCCCGTTCACGAAAGAACAAATACACAGTCTTGTAACCCTGCAACACCTTGGCTTGAAATGCTCAAGTATTCTGACGACGTATTCTGCGTAGAATCAAAGATGAGCTATCCCGAGGAAGACAGAAAGAGAGTTTACGAGAGAATGGACGAAGCTGATGTTATCATCGTAACAAACTACTTCGACAGAAGAAATCCCGATAGCGGTAACAGCTTTGTTAAGGAACTTCACGAGAAGTCAGGCAAGCCCGTTATCGTTGTGACAAACTCTCCCTACCAGTTCACAATCCTTGACGAGTACAAGACAGTTATCTGTACATACAGCTCTTCAGTAGAAAGCTTCAAGGTTCTTGCAAATACTATCTTCAAGGGTGACGGTAATGTCAGATAAGAAGTTTTTTATAGGTGTTGACTCTGACGGTACAGCGTTTGACAGTATGACAATCAAGCATACTGATTCCTTCATTCCCGCTATGTTTGAGGTTTGGGGACTTGACGATGTACGCGAAAGAGTAACCGAAATTGAGCAGTATGTAAATCTTTATTCAAAGGATCGCGGAATAAATCGTTTTCCCGGACTTCTGATGACATTTGAAAAAATGATTGAAGAAGGCATCTTTGATAAAGATGTAAGTGACCTTGATGCATTCGTAAAATCAGGCAGAGGCTTTTCTACAAAAGCACTTGAAGATTTTATCGCGGAAACAAAAAGCGAATTTTTGAAGGAAGTTCTTGTGTGGAACAACCTCTCCGACGAGCTTTTCGCGAAGAATTGCGAGGATATTCAGCCCTTTAAGTTTGTTAAGGAATCTCTTTCCAAGGCGCAGAATAAGGCCGTTATCGGTGTTATCTCCTCCGCTACAAAGGAAGGTCTTGAAACCGACTGGGCAGGTGGCGGAATTGCGCAGTACGCATCCGTAATCCTCGGTAAAGAAAACGGAAGCAAAAAGGAGCAGCTTAAATCAGAAGCTGACGGCAAGTACGATAAGGACAAAATCCTTATGATCGGCGACGCAATCGGCGACCTTGAGGCTGCAAAAAGTGTTGATGCACTTTTCTATCCCATCATTGCAGGCGAGGAAGAGGCATCCTGGGAAAAGTTCTATAACGAATCTCTTGATGTGTTCTTTGCAGGCGAATATGCTGGCGAATACGAAAAGGCACTCATTGATGCATTCTATAAAAAGTTTGAATAATGAAAAAACCTCCAACCAATGGTTGGAGGTTTTTTTGTTGCAAGTCTTATTGAAAACCACTTTTTGCCGTGGTATAATTGAAATATAAATTGTTCACGGTAGTGAAAGAGACAGGTAAAACTGTGGATTATGTCAGGCGATTATAAAACAGTAGGATATACAGACACAACCAATATTTGAAAATGGAAAAATATTGGCGCAGATGCGATTTTTCCCCCTTGACCTGATGCGAGAATATAAAGGTTGTCGAAATATGTCTAAAAAAATAAACTCCGAAAGGAAATATCAATATGGATATCATACAAAGTTTTTACGATAATTTGGCTACTCAATATGATAAACTTTTTCTTGATTGGGAAGCCACAACAAAAGAACAAGCAACAATACTAACCAGTATTTTCAATGATAATGGGTTTGATTATTCGGCGAAAATTCTTGATTGCGCTTGTGGTATCGGAACGCAGGCAATCGGGCTTGCATCTATGGGATATAATGTGACTGCTTCTGATATAAGTGATGGAGAACTTGAAGAGGCAAGAATACGAGCTATGAAAAACGATTTAAAGATTTGTTTTGAAAAAGCTGATTTTCGTATGTTGTCCAAAACCTTTTCACAAGAGTTTGACATTATTATTGCTATGGATAATGCTTTGCCGCACATGCTCACAAAGAGTGATCTGGAAATTGCTGCCAAGAGTATAACAAGCAGGTTAGCACCCGGCGGTATGTTTGTTGCAAGTATCAGGGATTATGATGCATTGCTTAATGATAAGCCACCATATTCTGCACCATATATACATAAGACCGAAAAAGGACAAAGAGTATCTTTTCAAACGTGGAGTTGGGATGGTGACTGCTACAAACTTATTCAGTATATCATTGAAGACGAAGAAACACTAAAAATAAATAAATTTGAATGTGAATACAGGGCGGTACAGAGAAAAGAACTCACAAACATACTTCTTTCTAATGGTTGTAGTAGTGTGGTGTGGAAACTTCCTGAAGAAACAGGCTTTTATCAACCAATTGTAATTGCAAAAAAATAATATTTTTTGTCCTGACTTGACACGAGTAAGAATTTTGTCGAATGGTGCAGAAAGAGGTGGAAAAATGAAAAATAAAGTCTTAAATGCAATACCATATATTGTAGGCTTACTATATCTGGTTTATTGTATGGTTAATATAAATTATTGGGTTAAAAGTCATTTGGGATTTGGGTTTTATGTTTTAATTCCGATACTTATCGCTGTCGTTCTTTCTATTTCGTTTATAGTAGCAAGACTTTTTACTAAAAAGAAATTGAATTTTTATTTACCACTTTTCTTTCTGATTGTTGGTTTGGTAATTAATATAGTTGGCTCAAACATTCCTTGTTGTGTTGGTGGTTGATGTTTAGATACGAATCAACAAAGGATGTTTAAGCGAGTAGGAGGGGTGTTGATGAACAAAATTATAAACAAATCACCTAAGTATCTGCTTTTAATACAAGGGATTCCATATTTTTGTATGTTTATCGAAATGATTGAGTTGATATTAGAAAGCAATATTTTCAAAATGAATATTAACGGGAGTTTTATAACATCAATTTGGTGCTTTTATTGCGCGTATTGTGTACATGTTGTAGGAATAATAGCAGTTGTTTCATCGATAATAGCCTTAATAATGAACTTTAAAGAAAAAGCATCGAGAAAAAAGTATATCATATATACTTTAGTACATATTTTGATGGCATGGTTTACTTGGTTTTGGTTTAATGCTTTGATGTCTGTGTAGGAACAAATATTATTGCATTTACTTGTGTCAAGTCCATACAATTTAAAAGATTAGTTTGCCGATTTATAATATTTACATATACTATCGGGAGCGAGAAAATCCAGTATTCTCGCGGGTTCTAAGGAAAAGTGTTTAAGAAAAATCCAGTGAAAAAATCAAGAAAAAGTAGTAGGTCCTATTATTCACTGTTCACCTGACTTGACACAAACCTGCTGTTAAAAAAGGTTTCCATCTAAACCGTCCGTCTCGTATAAAATTGAAACTCATATAAAAAGAGGAAAAAACAATGTCATATGATTTTACAAAACTGAAAAATGCTTTAGAAGAAAAGGGATATCAGGTGTCTGTTTTTGACACCAAGGAAACAGCTGCAGAGTATATGGATAGCGAAATAAACGGAAAAGTAGTAGGGTTTGGCGGCTCTGTAACTCTTCACGAAATGAATTTATACAAAATGCTATCAACACATAATACGGTATATTGGCACGACGAAAAACCGAAAAATATGACCATAATGGAAACCCGTTTGGCGGCAACCAAGGCCGACATATATATTAGTTCTGTCAACGGAATTTCCGAAAATGGCGAGATTGTCAATATTGATAATACAGGCAACCGTGTTGCGGCAATTTCCTATGGACCTTCTAAAGTGTACTTGGTTATAGGCAGAAATAAAGTCACACCTGACTATGAGTCTGCACTGTTTCGTGCACGAAATATTGCAGGACCTCTTAATGCTAAACGTCTTTGTCGCAAAACACCTTGCGCAGTAAATGGCGATAAATGCTACGACTGTAAAAGTCCGGAGCGAATCTGCAGAAATCTTTCGGTTCTGTGGGACAAGCCTACGGGCGCAGAATACGAAGTAATTCTGATTGAAGAAGAATTGGGATATTGATGCGTTTTTGTTCCGGATTTAACACGAACATAACACAGATTTTATCGGAAAAATACTACTCTTAAAATACACAAAGGCTCCCTTTAAAAAAGGGAGCCTTTGTTATGCTGAATAGCACAATTTTCATTCATTAAAAGCAAATAAAACAGTTTCAAAAATTCCATATAGTTATGATAATTCCATTTACTTGTAGTGGGCAATAAGGTATAATAAACTAAGTGCAATATAATTGTTTTTAGCAAATTTATCAAAAGGTTGTGTTGTGAATGGAAATTAAACAGGCCGCAATGGTCGGAACGCTGGAATCCAGCGATATCCAGATCAGCATTTCACCCAATCCAAACGGTGGAATAGAAATAGGACTTCAAAGTGTTGTTAAGGCGCAGTTCGGCGATTCTATTATCGCTACCATGACTGAAGTTTTGAATGACTTTGGCATTAAAGACGCAATTGTAAACGCTGTGGACAGAGGGGCACTCGAATGGATTATCCGTGCCAGAATGCAATCTGCATGTTGCCGTGCCACAGGAACAGGATTTAACTGGAAAGGGGAGGATCAGTAATGCAAACTGCAAAACTCAAACGTACCTCTCTTTATGTCAGCGGTGCAAGTCCCATTAACATGATTCAGGCTGCGTTCTATAACGAAGACTGTCTTGTTTACGATCTCGAGGACTCTGTACCCAACTCGGAAAAGGACGCTGCTCGTCTTGTTGTGTATAACACAGTTCGTTATCACAGACCTGCTAACAAATACGTTATCATCCGTGTGAACGGCATTTATTCAGAATACATTGACGAAGATCTGGAAGCAGCAGTTCGTGCTAATCCCGATGCTATCCGTATTCCCAAGGTGGAATACAAGGAAGAGGTTATCCGCATTTGTCAGCGCATAACAGAAATAGAAAAAGCCGCAGGTATGGAAGTCGGCAAGATTGAGGTTTGGTGTAATATCGAATCATACCTTGGACTTATAAATGCTTATGAAATTGCAACTGCCGATGAGCGAGTTGTTGCATTGGCACTCGGTGCGGAAGACTTTACTGCAAGTATGAAGTCACATCGTACAAAAGAAGGTCTTGAAATATTCTACGCTCGAAATGCGCTTCTTACAGCTTGCCGTCACGCAGGCGTTGAAGCGATTGACGCAGTATTCTCTGACATCAACGACCTTGAAGGTCTTAAGGAAGATACAGC
>JAZREK010000078.1:0-1959 GCA_045660765.1 Clostridia bacterium | reverse complement strand
GGTTCGTTTATAATACGAAGAACTTCAAGACCTGCAATCTTACCTGCGTCCTTTGTAGCCTGACGCTGTGCATCAGAGAAGTATGCAGGAACTGTGATAACTGCCTGTGAAACAGTTTCACCGAGGTAGCTTTCAGCATCTGCCTTAAGCTTTGCAAGTACCATAGAGCTGATTTCCGGAGGAGTATAGCTCTTGTCGTCAATGTTTACCTTGTAGTTTGTACCCATTTCTCTCTTGATAGAGATAACTGTTCTGTCAGGGTTTGTAACTGCCTGACGTTTAGCAACCTGACCAACAAGTCTTTCGCCATTCTTTGTAAAAGCTACAACTGAGGGAGTTGTTCTTGCACCCTCTGCGTTAGCGATAACTACGGGTTCGCCACCCTCCATAACTGCTACGCATGAGTTAGTTGTACCTAAGTCAATTCCAATAATTTTTGCCATGATTTTTACCTCCAAATATGTTAAAAAATTTAATAAACTTAATTATTTCTCCCCCGCCGTTAGGAGTGGTGTGGGGGACGGGGACATTTTTGTAATCCGCAGGTGCAACAAAAATTGACCTGTCCCCAAACGGAAAACTTTTGCTGCGAAACGTCAGTTAGCTACCTTCACCATACTGTGACGGATAACTCTGTCGCCGATTTTGTAACCTTTCTGGAATTCTTCCACGACTGTGTTTTCGCCCTGTTCTTCATCGTCGATGTGCATTACCGCGTTGTGAAGTTCGGGGTTGAATTCTTCGCCTACTGCCTTGATTTCTTCCACGCCCAAAGATGCGAGTGTATCGTCAAGCTGTTTTTTAAGCATTACGATACCTTCATAAAAGGCATCCTTGTTTTCGGCACTTTCAAGTGCGCGGTTGAAGTTATCCACGATAGGAAGAATCTTTTCCACCACGATTGCCTTCGCCTCGGGATAGATTGTTTCCTTCTCCTTGATAGTACGCTTGCGGTAGTTGTCATATTCGGCAAGTGTACGCATATACTTTTCGTTTACGTCGTTATATTTCTGTTCAAACTCGTTTTCTTCAGAAGTTTCAACTGTTTCCTCTACTACTTCTTCTGTAACGGGTTTTTCTTTCTTCTTTTTCTCTGCCATTGTTATTCGTCCTTTCCGTAAATCATTCTGCCAAGTATCTCGGTAAGGTTAGAATTTATGAGTTCAAGCGAGGAAATTACTCTCGCATAGTTCATTCTTTTAGGACCTATGATACCGATTTTTCCGTGAAGTTTGCCCCCAACGGAGTAGTTTGCCACGACAAGACTTGTGTCGCGCATTTCGGGAACGGCATTTTCACTGCCGATTTTAACGCTGATATTCTCGCTCTCACTACCCATAAGGCTGAGCATCTGTGATACGTTTTCCTTGCGGTCGATGAATGACAAGAACTCTTTCGCGCGTTCGATATTTTCAAATTCGGGGTTGTTGAGTATATTTGACGCACCGCCGATGTAAACTCTTCTTTGCGAGTTTCCGAGACATTCAAGCACAAACTCGATAACGGTTTTTAAGAAGTCTCCGTAGGATGCCATCGCTTCGTATATAAGCATCAGTCTTGCAGGAGTAAAATCCTCCGCACAAAGGCCTGTAAGCTGTCCCGACAAAAATTCCGAAATAGAGTCTACTACCTCATAATCTATGCCTGCGCTGACTTTCATATGACGGTTGCGGACAACACCTGCATCGGTCACAACAACGATCAGCACACTTCCCTGTTCGATAAGCATCATTTTTACACTGCGAAGTCTACTTGCCTGCGCCACGGGAAGCTCCACAATCGCAGGGTAATTGGTCGCTTTTGAAATAATGTCCGAAATCTCGGAAACCACGTTTTCAAGCTGACTGTACTTTCTGTCCATACTGTTCTGAAGAGTTGCTATCTCTTCCATAGTAAGACTGTAACGGTGCATCAGCGAATCAACGTAGAAGCGGTAACCCATCTCGGAGGGAATTCTTC
>JAZREK010000077.1:0-4848 GCA_045660765.1 Clostridia bacterium | reverse complement strand
GGTAAGCATAACTTTACAGATATCCGTAAGTTCAATCTTATGTTCAAAACTTTCCAGGGCGTTACAGAAGATGCGAAAGCTGAAATCTACCTTCGTCCCGAAACAGCACAGGGTATTTTCGTAAACTTCAAGAATGTTGCTCGTACAAGCCGTAAAAAAGTTCCTTTCGGTATTGCACAGGTTGGTAAGTCATTCAGAAACGAAATCACACCCGGTAACTTCATTTTCCGTACAAGAGAGTTCGAGCAGATGGAACTTGAATTCTTCTGCAAACCCGGTACAGACCTTGAATGGTTCAAGTACTGGAAGGACTACTGCAGAGATTTCCTCCTTACTCTTGGTATGAAGGAAGAAAACATCCGTCTTCGTGACCATAGTCCTGAAGAACTCAGCCATTATTCAAACGCTACAACTGATATCGAGTTCATGTTCCCCTTCGGTTGGGGCGAACTCTGGGGTATTGCTGACAGAACTGACTTCGACCTTACACAGCATCAGAATCACAGTGGCGAAAGCATGGAATACATCGACCAGGTTACAAACGAACGTTATGTTCCTTATGTTGTTGAACCCTCACTCGGTGCTGATCGTGTGGCTCTTGCATTCCTTTGCGAAGCGTATGATGAGGAAGAAGTTGGCGAAGGAGATGTAAGAACGGTTCTTCGTCTTCATCCCGCACTTGCACCTGTTAAGGCTGCAATTCTTCCCCTTTCAAAGAAGCTCGGCGAAAAGGCTGACGAAGTATATCAGAAGCTTATCAAGAAGTATAACTGTGAATATGACGATGCCGGTTCAATCGGTAAGCGTTATCGCCGTCAGGACGAAATCGGTACTCCCGTATGTATCACAATCGACTTTGATACACTCGAAGACGAATCAGTAACAGTTCGTGACCGTGACACAATGGAACAGAAGAGAATCAAGATTGAAGAACTTGACGCTTATATGGCAAATCTTCTTGAATGGTAAAATAATATGAAAAATCCGCGTGAAATTATATATGACAGATTCATAACCCCGTTTGCAGATAAGAAAATCGGCAACATCGGTGTTGAACTTGAATTTCCGCTGATAAACACTGATGGAGGCGACATTGATACAGAATTTGTCGCCTCCATTATGGATTTTATCGAAAAAAAGGGTTTTAACTGCGTACTCTACGGAGTGGGTGGGGAAAAGCTCTTTATGGAAAACGACAAGGGCGATACTTTAAGCTTTGATAACTCATACAACAATTTCGAGTTTTCAATGATGTATGGCGATAACCTCCGTGAAATCAAGGAGAGGTTTGATTCCTACTACACTATGGTGCAGGAATTCCTCATGCAAAAGGGACACGCCCTTGCAGGAAGAGGGACAAACCCCAACTACCATAATATCGGTGTAAATCACACCCCGTTTTCTACCTATAACATGGTGCAGGAATATCTGCATAACTTCCCGAAAACGCACGAATACAGCGATTTTCCTGCGTTTATGTCATCGGTGCAGACGCATCTTGATATCCCCGAAAACCTTATCCCGTCGGCGTACACTCTTTTCTCTCGACTTGACTTTGTGCGCGGACTCCTTTTCGGCAACTCGCCCGATTTTGAGGGACGTGGTTGGCGTATTTTCCGTGACTATCTGTGGGAAAAAAGTGCGTTTGGTACTTGCCCCAACATCACGGGAAGCATTGACAGGGAATTTAAAACGGTAGACGATATAATTGATTTCTATCTTGAAAAAGGAATGTTCAATCGCATCCGCGACGGTAAGTATGAAACATTTACCCCCGTGCCGATAAAGGATTACTTTACAAAGGATGACGCAAGGGAGGAAGACATTGAGTGCTACCTTTCGTTCTGTAATGTTGAGCTTACCCGTCGAGGAACTCTCGAGGTAAGAAGTGACTGTGCGCAGAAAGAGGGCAGACACTTTATGCCGCCTGCATTCAATCTCGGAATATTAAACAATCTGGAAAAGGCGAAAGAAGAACTTGATGCCTTTATGAAAAACTGCAATATAGAAAAAAGTAATTCCGAACTTCGTGCTCTTGTGTCGGAGTGTCGTGAGGATGAAATTGCACCCACATATCTCCTTGACGAGCTTTGTGCAAAAATGCTCGACATCGCACGAGAGGGACTAATTAAAAGAAATAAGGGAGAGGAAATCCTGCTCCCATAACAAAAGGACTTTCACTATGTGAAAGTCCTTTTTTATCAATATTTCCCTAAACGTTTAACTGCATTCTGTACGGATTTCTTTTCCTCGGGTGTAAGAGGTTTGCCCGAATTTCTGTAGTCGAATGAAAGTGTGAAATTGTGTAAATTTTCGTAAAGATCTGCGAGTTCCTTCTTCTGCTTTTTAACGAGCATATTTATATATTCGCTCTTTTTAAACGCGCTGATTTCCTTGTCGCACATTTTAATAGCAAGTGCACAATGCTCCAGACACAATACATTATCTGTTTTTTCAAGCATTATTCTAAAATCATCATTTTTTGCCCAAAGGTACGCAATATTTCCCGCTGCGTTGTTAAGCTGTGCGTTGAATTTGTCGCACAGTGCACAACTTCGTACGACCTCATACATTGCTTCGCTTGTAAGATGTGCAGTAGTTTCTTTCGTGAAATGCCCCTGCTGATTTTTTACTTCAAGCCATTCTCCAAGTTCCTTGACGTGCGTTTCAAGTGTCAGCGCAAGGCTTAATTTGTTAGGCTTTTCAAAAAGCTTTTTAAGATGGCGACTGCAAAATCCTTTTTCGTTTGTTATTTCGCGGGCATCTGGCTCCATCATTGACGCACCGAGGAAATACTCCACTGCCTGCTCCTCAAACTTTTCTTCAAGAACACAAAGTATACAACCGCACTTTTGTTCAAGTGCCTCGGTAAGAGGTATGCTGTAAATATGATGTTTCATTTTCAACACTTCCTTATACAGCAATTATAGCACAGCAAACAAAAAAATACAACCGCAAAGCGGTTGTATTTTAATTTTAATTTTAATTACATTGTGAACTGGAATGCACAGAAGCCTGCATAAATTGCAAGAAGTGCGATACCCTGCGCTCTTGAAAGTTTTCCACGGAGAAGTGCCGGAACTGTAAGAAGAAGCATAACGGCAAACATAACGGGGATATCAAGCACGAGTGAAGCGTTCATTCCGTTGATTTTAGCAGTTGCGGGAACATTGAAAGGAGAAAGTGCAACTGAAACACCGCTTACAAGAACGAGGTTAAACATGTTTGCACCGATGATGTTACCGAGTGAAAGTGCACCGTGTCCTTTAAGAAGAGCTGTGATAGCTGTAACAAGCTCGGGAAGTGATGTTCCGAGAGCAACGAATGTAAGAGCAATAACAGTTTCGGGAACGCCTAACTTTGTAGCAATAATTGTACCGTTGTCTACAAGAAGTCTTGCTCCGACTGCGATAACTGCCGCACCGATTACAAGCATTATAATTTCTTTCACAAGTGAGCCTTCATTTTCTTCGCTGTTTTCAGTCGAAGCCTGAACAAGGCTCTTCTTTGCCTGAAGAACAGAAATAGTCATATATACAGCAAACATAGCAAGCAAGATGAAACCAACTGTTCTTGAGAAATAACCTGTAAAGTATGCAACGGCACTATAGAAAACAGCCGCTACGAAGAAGAAAATAACAGGAAGAACAAGGGGCTTTTTGTCAATCTTTGCAGGGCGGATAGCTATTGTAAGAGCCGCAATAAGTGATGTATTACAAATGATAGAACCGATTGCGTTACCGTAAGCGATTGCACCCTGACCACCGAGAGCCGCTGTTGCGGAAACCATAACTTCGGGAAGCGTTGTTCCGATTGATACAACAGTTGCACCGATTAAAATTTCGGGAAGGTGGAAACGATGTGCAATACTTGTTGCCGCGTCAACGAACCAGTCGCCGCCCTTGATAAGAAGCACAAGACCTACGATGAAAAGCAAAATTGGGACTAACATAATATCTCCTCCAAAATATTGATTGTGAAAAGTTTCTTGCAAAAAAAAAATAAACTTTCGCCATACCGTATGGTATAGCAAAAGTCTCATCACATTTACAAGAAATGTCGGGCACGCGATTTCTTAAAGAAATGTATTGACGCGTGAACGAACGGCAAAACCGCCAATTACTCCCTTTCACTACGGGTATTCTATCATAACTTATGCAGTGTGTCAACAAAATTTTCCTATTAATAACATAGACAGGCACAAAGTACGAATTTTCGAATATAGTGTTAATCGGAGGTGTTTTTATGCGGATACACTTTAGAAAATACTTCGGATTGGGAACAATAGCCCTTCTTCAAAGCAGTAGTTTCCCCGAACCGCTTTCAGAAACAGAAGAGAGGGTGTACCTTGAAAAAATGAATGAAGGCGATGAGGAAGCGCGCAACATCTTAATTGAACATAATCTTCGTCTTGTTGCTCATATTGTCAAGAAGTATCAGGCAGCGGGAGAGAACGACGACCTTATATCAATCGGAACAATTGGTCTTATAAAGGGCATTTCCTCGTATAACACCACCAAAAAAACACGCCTTGCTACATACGTGGCGCGTTGTATAGAAAACGAAATTTTAATGTCAATCCGCCACGATAAGAAGTTTCAGAATCAGGTGTCTCTAAACGAACCGATTGGTTTTGACGGCGAGGGAAACGAAGTTTCTCTTATGGATGTGCTTCAAAGCGATAACGAAGACATCTGCGAAAGACTTGACCGCGAGAATATGATTTTAAAGCTTTACAATAAAATCAAAATGACACTGAGCGATCGCGACCGAGAAATCATTCGTCTGCGTTACGGGTTGTGCGGAGATTCGCCCATGCCGCAACGCGAAGTTGCCAAAAAACTCGGT
>JAZREK010000076.1:0-11884 GCA_045660765.1 Clostridia bacterium | reverse complement strand
AAATTTTACGCAAAAAGTGTAATTATTTCAACCGGAACGTATATGGAAGGAAAAATTATCATCGGCGAATGCTCTTACAGCGGCGGTCCCGATGGTCTTTTCCCGTCAATCGGTCTTTCTGCGAGCTTGCAGAAGCTCGGCGTTGAAATGATGCGCTTTAAAACGGGTACTCCTGCTCGTGTTCATAAGAGAAGCATTGATTTTTCACGTCTTGAAGTGCAGGAAGGCGACGAAGAAATCGTTCCATTCTCATTTGAAACCGAGGATGAGGGCGAAAACAAGGTTGCGTGCCATCTTACCTATACAAATCCGACCACACACAAGATAATTCGCGACAATTTGCACAGAAGTCCGCTCTTTAACGGTCTTATTGACGGTGTCGGACCTCGTTACTGCCCATCAATTGAGGATAAAGTTGTGCGTTTTGCCGATCGTGAACGTCATCAGATATTTATAGAGCCTATGGGACTTGATACTGAGGAAATGTATCTTCAGGGATTAAGCTCATCTCTCCCCGAGGACGTTCAGCTTGACCTTATGCGCAGTATGGAAGGACTTGAAAATGTAGAAGTCATGCGTAGCGCATACGCAATTGAGTACGATTGCTGTAATCCGCTTAATCTTCGTCCATCCCTTGAAATGCGCGATATAGAAGGTCTTTACGGCGCAGGTCAGTTCAATGGTACAAGTGGTTACGAAGAAGCCGCGGCGCAGGGATTAATTGCAGGAATTAACGCCGCAAGAAAATTAAAAGGTCTTCCCCCCGTTGTTTTTGACAGAAGTGAAGCTTATATCGGTGTTTTAATCGACGATTTGGTAACAAAAGGCACTAATGAGCCTTACAGAATGCTTACATCACGTGCAGAATATCGTCTTTTACTCCGTCAGGATAACGCAGATTTGCGCCTGACACCTACAGGATACGAAATCGGGCTTATTTCCGAGGAAAGATATCAGAAATTCCTTGAAAAGAAAGCAAATATTGAAAAGGAAATAGAGAGAATTAACTCTGTAAACATCCCTCCGAGCAAGGAAATCAATGAATATCTGGAAGAAAATGGAAGTCAAACGCTTTCAACGGGTATAAAACTCGCAGAACTTATCAGAAGACCTGAACTTTCCTACGAGGCGCTTGCTCCTTTTGATAAAGAACGTCCCGACCTTCCGAAAACTCATTGGCAGCAGGCAGAAATAGCTGTAAGGTACGAAGGATATATAAAAAGACAGTTCGACCAAGTGGAAAAATTTGCCAAAAATGAGAAAAAACTCATTCCGGAGGACATAAATTACGAAAAAGTGTACGGTTTACGCACAGAAGCAAGGCAAAAACTTGAAAAAATGCGTCCCGAAAACATAGGTCGTGCAAGTAGAATCAGCGGTGTCAGCCCTGCCGATATCGGAGTTCTTTTAATTTACCTTGCACAAAATCAAAATTCATGAATGTAGCCAAAAGCGAATAGTCCGAACCTGCCTTAAACCGCGAAATTTCGGTATCTTTTGGTTTGTCATCCTTGTAAGGCACAAAGCCTTACTGCCTCTTCTGCACCAAAATCTACTCAAAATTTCATCCGTTTCAGGTCAATGGAATTTTTAGAGAGCAGATTTTTGATTACGGAAGGCAAAAACGCAGGCAATCCTGACGGATTACCGAGTATTTTAACACATCGAAAGCGGAAATCCGCCTCTAAAAATCAGAGTTCGGATTACTCGCTTTTGGTTAACAAAAAGAGGTGTAAAAATGGATTTAATTAAAGAAGCTGCAAAATATGGCATAGAAGTAAGCGAAAAATCAAACGAAAACCTTGGAAAATACGAAGAAATGATGCTCCGTTACAACGAGGTTATGAATTTAACTGCAATAACAGATCATGAGGAAGTCCAGGAAAAGCATTTTCTTGATTCAATAACCCTTATTGCAAGCGAAAAACTCACTGAGGGTTGCTCTCTTATAGATATTGGTGCAGGCGCAGGCTTTCCCTCAATGCCCGTAAAAATCGTAAGAGATGATATAAATCTCACAATGCTTGACTCTCTTAACAAAAGAATTAACTTTTTAAATGATGTTATAACTGAATTAGGCATAAAAAACGCAACTGCAATCCATTCAAGAGCTGAAGAAGGCGGAAAAAACAAGAATTTACGCGAAAAATTCGATATAGCAACCGCAAGAGCCGTTGCAGATCTCGCAGTTTTATCAGAATATGCGCTTCCTTTTGTAAAAGTTGGCGGATATTTCGTAGCCATGAAAGGAAATGCACCGACAGAAGAGCTTGAAGGTGCAAAAAAAGCCATAAGAGAGATGGGTGGCGAGCTTGAATCGGTAAAAGAGATAGTTTTACCGTCAGGAATCAATCATTGCCTCGTAATTATAAGAAAAGTAATACAAACTCCATCCAAATATCCACGCAAAGCAGGAACACCTGCCAAAAACCCTATCATTTAATAAGGAATATGACAGAGAACCCCGTATTTTTAAAATACGGGGTTTGTTTTTGCCGAAAACCGCTATAATAAGGCGAAAACTTCTGATTTAATCTACAGTAAAAATATGGTAAAATTATAAAAAAAGACTAATAAAAAGGACTGTTTTTATGATTTTAGCGCCTCAAAAGATAAAAATGCTTAAAATAGAAGATATAAAACCAAACCCCTATCAGATAAGACGAAATTTTAATGCGAAAAAACTGCGTAACCTTGCTTGCTCAATAAAAGAAGTGGGAATTTTATCTCCAATCGTGGTCAGAAGCACGATGCAGGGTTACGAGATTGTTTTCGGAGAAAGGCGTGTCCGCGCAGCCCAGATAGCAGGTTTAAAGCAGATTCCGTCTATTGTAATACATGCCGGAGATCGCGAATGTGCGCTTTTAAGTATGGCTGAAAACATCCACAGAGAAAACCTCGGTTTTTTTGAAGAAGGTGAAGGCTTCTTCAATATGCTTAGTTACCATAAATTAAAAAAAGAGGCGTTTTCTCAAAAAATAGCGATAAAAAACAACAAAATTCACGAAAAAATAAGGCTTTTGTCGCTTTCAACGTCCGTAAGATACAAGATAGAAGAAGAAAGAATAGATGAAAATATTGCGGAAGAACTCCTTAAATTGCACAGCGAAGAAAAACAACTGGAGATAATAGAGAGAATAGTGCAAGAAGGATTAAACCGAAAACAAACCGTCGAGATTATAAGGGCGGAGCTAAGGGAAATGGCTCTTTGCGGAGATGGTGCAAAAAGGAGAAAAGGAAAAATGCCCAAAACCCCCTTATATATAAATACGGTAAAAGAAACGGTGGAAATATTAAAAAGAAACGGAGCAAAAGCCGAATTGATACAAACAGAAACAGAAAACACTATAGAATTTGCTATAAAAATACCTAAATAACACCCAAAAGAGCATTTTTCGAAAAAAATGCTCTTTTTTTGAAAAAAATGTTTCACGTGAAACATTTTTGTGGTATAATACAAACAAGCTCATAAATTGATTGGAAGGAGGGCTGTCAAATGGGCAAAATAATAGCAGTTGCCAACCAGAAGGGCGGCGTTGGAAAAACCACAACGACCGTTAATTTGGCGGCTTGTCTTGCGAAAATGGGCAAAAAGGTTCTTCTTGTGGACATCGACCCGCAGGGAAACTCCACAAGCGGCCTCGGAATAGATAAGCGCAGATGCGAAAAAACCGTCTATGACTGTCTTGTTAACGAAGAAAATGCCACAAACACTATTGTTGAAACGGATTACGAAAATCTTTTTGTTTGTCCGTCAAACCTCAATCTTTCCGGCGCAGAAATTGAACTTATCAGCGTAATGGGCCGTGAAAATAGGCTTAGGGAAGCGCTTTCGACAGCGAAAAACGAGTACGACTACATATTTATAGATTCTCCTCCGTCGCTCGGACTTATAACAATAAACACTCTGACCGCGGCGGACAGCATACTTATCCCCATTCAGTGCGAATATTACGCGCTTGAAGGTGTAAGTCAGCTTGTAGAAACAATTAAAAAGATAAAGAAGGCGCTAAACCCCGACCTTTATATAGAAGGGATTGTAATGACCATGTATGACGCGCGCACAAACCTTGCCGTGCAGGTCGTTGACGAGGTTAAGCGTTTCTTCCCCGAAAAGGTTTATAAGACTATAATTCCCCGAAACGTACGCGTTTCTGAAGCTCCCGGCTTCGGAAAACCCGTCATATACTACGATGAAGCGTCCAAGGGTGCAGAGGCATATACAGAGCTTGCCCTGGAAATCTTGAACGCACAGGAGGAA
Source organism: Clostridia bacterium (assembly GCA_045660765.1). GTDB lineage: Bacteria > Bacillota > Clostridia > UMGS1883 > UMGS1883 > UMGS1883. The sequence goes on along the minus strand of JAZREK010000076.1, from coordinate 7,623 downwards.
TAATATGAAAAGAGGATTGGGACAAGGGCTCGACGCCCTTTTTGCACAGACCGCAATCCCTGAAACAGAGCAAACCAATCAGGATGACGGCGTGAAAATGATAAAGGTCAGTCTTGTTGAACCAAGACGTGACCAGCCCCGAAAGAATTTCGACCGTGAACAGCTTCAGGCGCTTGCAAACTCCATTACGGAGCACGGCGTTATTCAGCCAATCATAGTGGTTGAGGGTGAAAACGGGTATTACAGCATCATTGCAGGTGAACGCAGATGGCGTGCGTGCCGTCTTGCAGGACTCAGCGAAATCCCCGCTATTGTAAGAACGTACGACGAACTGCAGATTGCCGAGGTTGCCCTCGTGGAAAACCTGCAGAGAGAAGACCTTAACCCCATTGAAGAAGCTTTGGGTTACAAAACCCTCATGGAAAAATTTTCCATGACGCAGGACAGAGTCAGTGAAAGAGTCGGTAAAAGCCGAAGTAATGTCGCAAATATGCTTCGTCTCCTCGCTCTCGAGGATGAAATAAAGGAAATGCTTGCCCAGAACAAACTTTCCATGGGCCATGCGAGGGCGCTTCTTGCCCTTCCCGAAGGTGAAAGGCGTGTGCTTGCTGCAAGAAGTGTCGTTTCCGAAGGTCTTACCGTAAGACAGGTAGAAAAACTCGGAAAAGATATGGACAAGCCACCCAGACAACCCGCTGATAAAACTCCTGTATACCCCGATGTTGAGCGAATTCTCGCGCAGAAATACGGAACAAAGGTTAAAATCAGGGGTAAGCACAAGGGTAAAATCGAAATCGAGTTTTACAGCGTTAAGGATTTGACCCGACTTGTTGATTTGTTGAATTAAAATTGCCACAAGGCGTTATATATTGAAAGGAAGTTTTCAAATGTTAGATCTTAAACTTATAAGAACCGAAACCGAAAAGGTAAAAGCTGCTCTCGGCAGAAGAAAAGAAAACGTTGACATCGACGCTATCCTTGCTGTTGATGACAAGAGACGCGCTCTCCTTGTTGAAGCGGAAGCTCTCAAGGCGAAGCAGAACGAAGTTACAAAGCAGATTCCCATGATGAAAAAGGAAGGCAAAGATACAACTGCTGTTTTTGCTGAAATGAAGGAAATCTCAGGCAAAATAAAGGAGCTTGACGAACAGATTCGTGAAGTTGAGGAGGAACTCAACCGCACAATGCTTACAATCCCCAACATTCCCGATTCATCTGTTCCGGACGGCGATACAGACGAAGACAACATCGAAATCAGAAAGTTCGGCGAGCCCAAGAATTTTGGTTTTGAACCCAAGGCACATTGGGATATCGGTAAGGATCTCGGCATCCTTGACCCCGATACAGCTGCAAAGATTACAGGTGCTCGTTTCACAGTTTATAAGGACCTCGGTGCAAAGCTTGAAAGAGCCGTAATCAACTACTATCTTGACACACATACTGATACAAACGGCTATACAGAAGTGTTCCCTCCCTTTATGGTGCACAGAAATTCAATGGTTGGCACAGGCCAGCTTCCCAAGTTTGAAGAAGATGCGTTCAAGGTAGCAAATACAGATTACTTCCTTGTTCCCACAGCTGAAGTTCCCGTTACAAATATGTACCGCGAACAGATTCTTGACGGCGCAGAACTTCCGATCAAGCACGTTCGTTATACAGCTTGTTTCCGTGCTGAAGCGGGTAGTGCCGGCAGAGATACACGCGGACTTATCCGTCAGCATCAGTTCAACAAGGTTGAACTTGTTAACTTTGCTAAACCCGAAGAATCTTACGAAGAACTTGAAAAGCTTACACGCGACGCTGAAAGCGTTCTTCAGGGACTCGGTCTTCCTTACAGAGTTGTTCAGATTTGCATCGGTGACCTTGGTTTCACAGCTGCAAAGAAGTACGACATTGAAGTTTGGATGCCTTCTTATAACAGATACGTTGAAATTTCTTCATGCAGTAACTTTGAAGATTTCCAGGCAAGACGCGCAAATATCAAGTATAAGGACGGTCAGGGCAGCAAGGCGCAGTTCGTTCATACACTTAACGGTAGCGGTGTTGCAGTAGGTAGAACAGTTGCGGCTATTCTTGAAAATAATCAGAATGAGGATGGTAGTGTTACAATTCCTGATGTATTGGTGCCCTATATGAACGGACGCAAAATTATTAAATAAGAAGGCTTGTTTCTTTGGCGCAGAACGTTTCAAATCGAAAAAGAATATATGAAAACAGAGGTAGGGATTCTCTTATGAGAATCCCTATTTTTATATGTCGATTTTGTCGTGTTTCACATGAAACAGTCGAAATATTGCCCTTGCTATGCGAACAAATGTTTTCTATACAGAAACATTTTCTTTCCTTTTGGAAATAATATTTTTGATAAAAAGTGCACCGACAGGCCCTAAAATAAGACCGATTATGCCAAACAATTTAAGTCCGGCATAAAGCGAAAAAAGCGTTAATAGTGGGTGTATTCCGAGCTTTTTACCGATTATTTTCGGCTCGCACAACTGCCTTGTCAGGATTGCTATTCCGTACAAAACAAGAATCCCCCAACCGAGTGTCGTTTCGCCTATTATGAAATTAAAAATCGAAAGCGGAATCAAAACTGCTCCCGTACCGAGAATCGGCACGGCGTCGACAATTGCCGTAAAAAATGCCAGAAGAAAGCTGTAATTTATTTTCAAATACAAAAAACCCATAAAAAGCACCGCAAAAATAATGCTTCCTATGATAAATTGTGCTTTAAGATATGAAAACGCAACGTCCAGAATTGAATTTTTCATATCTGCAAAACGGGAAAGTGCTTTTTCTCCGAAAAAATCGCGGAAAAATGTTTTTATAAAAGAATTATCTTTTAAAAGAAAAAACGCCGTAAAAATTGATGCAAACAGTGAAATAAGAAGCAACGGAATGTTCTTTGCAAAACCAATCATAAACGTGCTGATTTTAAGAAGTACCGATGAAATACCGCCCGAAAACGCCTCAAAAAGAACCGAGAAAATGCGGTTTGAAGAAAGAGAATTCATTTTTCTTGAAATAAAAGGAACTGCGTCGGAAATCGTGTCACCGCCTTGCGTAAGGGTTACTAATTCGCGAAAAAGGTGTATAAAAAGCGCCCTCAGAATAAAAAATACCAAAAAAGAAATTAGAAAAAGCGACAATGTCGCGCAAACGGATGGTGGAAAAACCTTTTTCAGCCGTCGGTTAAGCGGATTGGCTGCAAGGAAAAGCAAATAACCCACTATAAACGGCGCGAGAACTGACAAAACATACGGAATCACCTGCCACAGAAGATAAAGTGGTATAAAAAATGTAATAATATCAATACACAGCGAGCGAAGTGTCTTAAAAGAAATCAAAAAATCACCCCACAAAAAAATAGGAAGAGCAACTACTGCTCTTCCTATTTTACTCTTATCAAAGTTTATTTAATCACTTTTCAAGAAAAATCTGCATTATTTTATAGCCGTCGGTAATAACTTCGCCGTTTTCACGTGCAAAATTCTCGGTAAAGCGTCTGCCTGTGCCCTTGTTGTCGCCTTTTTTGTAGATTATGCAGGGGACAGGCTCTCTGCTGTGAGTTTTTGTAGCAATCGGCGTCGGATGGTCGGGCATTACCATAAATGTGTAATCTTCACCAGCGTCGTCAAGACGTTTTTTGATATAACCGATAACCTTTTCGTCGATTATTTCAAGAGAACGAACCTTTCCTTCTAAATCGCCCTGATGACCGCACTCGTCAGGTGCTTCGAGATGAACGTAGACAAGGTCTGCGCCATCTTCAAGGAGCGCATCGGCAGCTGCTTTTGCCTTTCCATCGAAGTTTGTGTGAATGTTACCTGTTGCGCCTTCAACGTCGATGCTCTTCATTCCCGAGAGAATTGCAATACCTTTAATAAGGTCAACTGCGCTTACAACGGCACCATTTTTTCCGTACAAATCAGCAAAAGCGGAAAGTGCTGGTCTTTTTCCTTCGCCCCATATCCACATAGATGTCGCAGGATTCTTGCCTTCGGCGATTCTTTTCTGATTTATCGGATGATTTTTAAGGATTTTTTCGCTTTTCTTCATAAGTTCAAGAATTTTTTCGTCCGAAGGAAGATAATCCTTGATTTTTCTGTCTGAAATATCGTGCGGAGGAGTAAGCTTAAAGCTTTCGGGAGCGTTGTTCCACACGAAAAGGTGACGGTAACTTACGCCGCCGTAGAAATGGAAATCTCCACCGCCAAGCTCTTTTTCAATATCTGCCATAAGAGCACGGCTTTCCTCGGTTGTAATTTCGCCCGATGAGTAGTCAAGCATCGTCTTATCCTCGTATTTTTCCTCGTCAGAAAGAGTTACGAGATTAGCGCGGAAAGAAGTTTCGCTGTCAGCAAGAGTTACACCGATAGAAGCGGCCTCAAGCGGAGAGCGACCTGTATAACAGTCAAGCGGATTATACCCCATAACCGAAAGATTTGCAACGTCGCTTCCGGGACTGAGCGTATCGGGAACAGTCTTTACAAGGTAAAGGTCGCCGTTTGACGCAAAGTTATCCATATTGGGTGTTACGCTTTTTTCAAGCGGTGTTAAACCGCCAAGTTTTTCGTTTGGAAGATCGGCACAGCCGTCTGTAAGAATTATAACATGTTTCATAAAATCAAACCTTTGCTTTTTCTTTTATTAAATCATAGCATTTTGAAAACTCTTTTTCAAGTAGAAAGGAATAAAATTTACCAAAATGCGCAGTTTATAAGAAAAGAGGTGACTCAAAATGAGTGAAATGATTAAAAAGAAAAGACAAATCATAATTTTGTCTACTCTTCTTGTGTTGGTCAGTGTTTTTGCTGTGTTACAGTTTAATCGGGCAAGGAAACTGACATATTTACGTGATATTGAGTATAATCGCGTTTTTTCCGAGCTTACAGAGTATGTCGACGACCTTGAAATCTCGCTTATCAAAGGACAGGTCGTATCGACAAGCGACCAGATGGCGAAATTTTCTGCCGATTTATACAGTCAGGCAAGCGCGGCGAAGGCAAACCTTGCGCTCCTTCCTATTGAAGGTTACACACTTACAAAAACAAGCGAATTTCTGTCGCAGGTGGGCGAATATGCACACTCGATTTCGGCAAAAATGCTCCGCGGAGAAAAAATGAGCGAAAAAGAAATTCAGACACTGCGAGAATTGCTTGTTTATGCCGATGCTCTCAAAAAATCGCTTGATGAGATGCTTATTGACCTGAACGACGGCAAAATTTCCTATGATACAGGAAAAATAAACGTCGGCGGAGGCAGAGTATCCATGGCAAACGAGTTGATGGCGCTTGAAGAGGAGTTTCACGACTATCCCTCGCTTGTGTACGACGGTCCGTTTTCACAGCATCTTTCCCTGCGTGAGGCAGTTTTAACTGAAGGAAAAGCGGAAATATCAGAAAAACAAGCAAAAAAGCTTGTGAAAAAATTTACGGATGAAAAGGTAACCGTGTCTGAAATCGGCGGAAAACTCCCATCATACAGCGTTAAAAGTGAAACGATGTCGGTTGAATTCACCAAAAACGGCGGAATACTGCTTCTCCTGATGAAAGACCGATATACCGACGAAGAAACAATCTCCGTAAAAGAAGCTTCTAAAAAAGCGATAAAATTCCTTGAGGAAAACGGATTTTATAATATGCGCGAAAGCTATTATGAAAAAGAAGGCGGCAGCGTCGTTATAAACTATGCCTACGAGCAGGACGGCTACACCGTGTTCCCCGATCTTGTAAAGGTAAAAGTTGCACTCGACAACGGCGAAATACTTGGTTTTGAAAGTCGTGGGTACGTGATGAATCATATTTACCGCACCATTCCGAAGGAGATTGTAACAAAGGAAGAAGCGCTTTCAAACGTAAATTCTCATCTTCGTGTGCAGGAAGTAACTTGTGCGATAATTCCGCTTGAAAATGGTGCGGAAGCTCCCTGCTGGCAGATAAAAGGCGTGGTGGGAGACAAGCATTTTTTGATGTATGTTAATACGCAGACGGGATTTACCGAGGATGTACAGATATTGTTGGAAAGCGATAATGGAACTTTAGCTGTTTAAGTCGGCTCGTGCATTTGGCGCAGAACGTTTCAAGGCAAAGAATATAAAAGAAAAACAGAAGTAGGGATTCTCTAACGCGAATCCCTCTTTTTTGAGCCTTGAAACTACCCTCCACCCGCGCCTCTCGAAGTATCGCATACGACTTCGGACACGGTTGGAGGATTCTACATCCAAAGCCACGTCGCCTTTTTCGGCTCGTGCTTTTTGCTGTACAGTTTGGGGACGGGGCAGTTTTTGTGCAACAAAAACTGCCCCGTATTGTTTCTTTTTCTTGATTTAAAAAACTAAAACGATTAAGCCGAAAAAACGTGCTTTATTGACAAAGATTTCGATAAATATTATAATAAACACAAGAATTAATGAAACGAGGATTTATTATGAAAAAACTACTCGCGTTATTTATGGTTCTGGTGGTTAGTGGCTGTTCGGCTTCGGTAAATCTTGAAAAAGCAAAATTCAAAAAATCGCTTCAGGAGAAATCTGACACCCTGGATAAGATGATTGGCCATTGGGAGCACGACTTTGACGGCTGCTCATATGGGCTAAGCATTGGAGAAGAACAGGAGTTTTCTCTTTGGTGTGCATGCGGAAGCCCCGTTGGAAATTCGGATTTGGTTGAATATTATATTTACGATGACGAATCAAAGCTTTTCTATCTGTACGGAGGAGATAAAAAGTTCGTGGAAACTATGGAGGTTGAGCTTATAAGCGAAAACGAACTCAAACTTGACGGCGATCTTTTCAAAAAAGATCTTCCCGGAGAAGATGATGACGAAGAGGACCTCTTTGACATATCAAAACAGAATCCGTCCGAAGTTTATGATACGATTAAAGGCGAATGGAAAACAGAAGAAATAGATTTTTGTGATTCGCTTACTGTGAAGTTGAGCGAGGATCATATATATACACAAATATGTGCTTGCGGCGAGTGTGTGAACCATAAGAACTATTATATCTATGATGAAGAAACAGAATTTCTTGACTTGTATAATATAGACGAAAAAACGCTGTGGATGAGCAGTCGCGTTGAAATCATCACCGAAGACGAAGTTGAATTCGGTGGAGATGTATATAAAAGGATTAAGTAATTAAAAGCAGGTCGTTTGACCTGCTTTTTCTTTTTAATAAGTGTAACAGAAACAGCCCCCCCTCTACCCGAGGCGTGCCCCTTTTGTCCTTCGGACATTCCTCTGCCTGAGGCGGACCCCCTTTGTCCTTTGGACATTTCCCCCGTTGTCGGGGGAATCCACCCCGCTATCGGGGAAATCAACCCCAAACTGTGCAGCAGGAAAAACGAAGGTGTTGTAAATTTTGCGGATGTGTGCTATAATGAATATAATCAATTCCGTCGCGGTATATCGCAAGCGAGTTTTTCGGGGTTGGTTAACCAAAAGAGAATAGTCCGAACCTGCCTGAAACGGCGAAATTTCGGTATCTTTTGGTTTGTCATCCTTGTAAGGCACAAAGCCTTACTGCCTCTTCCGCACCAAAATCTACTCAAAATTTCATCCGTTTCAGGTCAATGGAATTTACAGAGAGCAGATTTTTGATTTCGGAAGGCAAAAACGCAG
>JAZREK010000075.1:0-4449 GCA_045660765.1 Clostridia bacterium | reverse complement strand
CCTTAGCGTAAAATTACTAACGGAAAAATAAATAGAAAGTTTTCAACCTTTGTGATATGATTTAGGTGACTAATCCAAACATAAAAAAGGAGAAAACTTTCTATGAACACTATCATATCACAGTTTGTTGAAAAATGCACTAAAAATTTTTATGAGGCAATCGAAAATATCGTTAAAGAGAATGGTACGGTGGGTGATTTGACCGTTTCTTTGAAAAAAGATTTTGATGAGTTAGGTGTCAAATTGGTGCAGTATGCTCTTGAATCCGTTGACAATGAGTTATGCAATGATGCAGCACGAAAAAAATCATGGAGTATAGATAAAAAGCTTCAGGAAAAGACTTTAACAACGATTTTTGGCGATGTTCATTATCAAAGAACATATTTTGTTTCAAAGTTTGGAAAGGGTTATTCACATCTGTGTGACAGAATTTTCGGTATTGAGCCTCACGAACGATGCGATATGAATGTGAAGGCAAAAATGGTTGAAAACGCAATAGATATGTCTTATGAGAAAAGTAGTAAAGTATTTGAGTCGAAACTGAGCAAACAAACAGTTCTCAACAGTATACGAGAGATTGAAAATGAGAGATTATCCCTAGAAGCCTCAAAACGAAAATCTTGTGTAGATGTACTTTATGTAGAGGCAGATGAGGATCATGTTGCTCTGCAAAATGGTTCCAGTGTTATGCCATATCTTGCATATGTGCATGAGGGATATGTTGATAAAGATAAATCAAGAAAAGAATTAAAGAACATCAGATACTTCTCCGGAATGTATAAAAACAGTGAGGATTTTTGGATTGAGATTGCAAACTACATTGAAGAAAACTATGACACAGACTATTTGAAAACAGTATACCTTGCAGGCGACGGAGCCGGATGGATAAAGCAAGGCAGACATTGGCTTCCAAAGGTTAAATTAGTACTTGATAAATATCACTTAAACAAATATATAATCAGTGCAACGGGAAATGTTCCTGAAATGAGAAGTGATATATGGAAAAACATATATAAAAAGGATATAAAGCAGTTAAAAGTTGTATTTAATGATATTTTGATGTGTGCAGATAGTGAGCAAAGGGTTGAACAAATCAACAAAACCCTGAGTTACATTAAAACAAACTGGACAGGTATAAGAAACAGTTATGATAAAGAATATATCGGTTGCAGTGCAGAAGGGCATGTAAGTCACATATTATCAGAACGATTGAGTTCCAGACCGCTGGGATGGAGCTATACAGGTGTAGATGATATGTCGAAATTAAGAGCTTTCAGAGCTAATAACGGCAATATTTACGAAGTAATAAAGGGACAAAAGAAAGATAGAAAAAGAAGCGGCATTAAAAAAATTACAGAAAATGCCGTTAAAAAAGTTGCAAAAAATATTGATACAGTTTATACTGATGTAAAACCTGTTGCGTTAGAAAATGGCTTGAAAACTGAGCTATACAAGGCTTTACACGCTATTTGTTATGCAATTTAATAAATCACATCATACTTGTTGAAAAAGTGGCATTGAAAAAACCGACAGTAAATTGACGCTATCTTATCGGGCTGTTTGCTTGATTTTTTCAGGCAAATATTGTATAATATAATTGAAGCTTTATGCGGAGGAATCAATATGAAAAACCTTATTATAATCGACGGCAACAGCATAGTAAACCGCGCGTACTACGGAGTACGACCGCTTTCCACCAAGGCGGGCATCCCGACAAATGCGATTTACGGGTTTATGAACATTATGCTTAAATATATAGACGAGTACGAGCCGAGTCACATCTGCGTGGCGTTCGACCTGAAAGCTCCTACATTCCGTCATAAGATGTATGATCAGTACAAGGCACAGCGTAAGGGTATGCCCGAAGACCTTGCCGAGCAGATGCCTCATCTTAAAGAGGTTCTTTCCGCGATGAATATTCTTCAGCTTTCGCTTGAAGGGTATGAAGCCGACGATATTATCGGTACTGTCAGCAGAATTTGTGACGAGAATAACACAAAATGTTATATCGTTACCGGCGACAAGGATGACTTACAGCTTGCGAGCAAGAATACAAGCGTCCTTCTGACCACTACAAGAATGGGACAAACCACTACCGAGGAGCTTAACGACGAAGGCGTATTTAACAAATACGGCGTTACTCCCGAGGAGTTTATTGCAGTAAAAGCGCTGATGGGCGATTCATCCGATAACATCCCCGGTGTAAAGGGTATCGGTGAAAAGACGGCGTTTGACCTTTTGGCGAGATTCCATTCGCTTGACGGTATTTACGAAGATATTGAAAGCGAGCATATTAAAAAGGCGGCTCGTGAAAAACTCCTCGCAGGAAAAGACGACGCTTATATGTGCCACAAGCTTTGCACTATTGATAAAAATGTCCCGATTGAATTTGCAATCGACGACGCTTTATATAAGGAAGCTGACAATGACGCGCTCTTTAATAAATTAGAAGAACTTGAACTTCGTAAGATTTCACAACGCCTTTGCACAGCACCTACGGAAACTTTTGAAGAAGTTATAGTTTCCGCTGCAAGCAGTGAAGATATTGAAAAAGCAAAAGGCGAAAAAGAATTTTCCTTCATATTAAAGGAAGACGGCGTTCATTTTGCGCTTTCTACAAAAGAATGTGTTTCGGACGCAGAAGCTTTACGTGAAATTTTTGAGAATAAAGAAATAAAGAAATATACACACGGATACAAAAAGACAAAGCACACACTTTGCGAAATGGGAATTTCGCTTGCAGGCGATTTTTATGACAGCGAAATTGCGGCATATATCATCGACCCGTCAAGAAGCGATTATAATATTGACGAGATTTTTATGTCCTATTCCCTTTCTCCGTCGGTTGTTTCCATGAAAGAACTTGCCCAAAAGCAAACCACAGTTCTTCGTGACAGAGGTCAGATGGCTCTTTTGGAAGAAATTGAACTTCCTCTTGCCGAGGTTCTTTACAATATGGAAGTTTCAGGTTTTAAGATTGACCGTGACGAGCTTGCAAAATTCGGCAAAATGCTCGGCGAGAGAATCGGTGCACTTGAAGGCGCAATTCACTTTATGGCGGGCGAAGAAATCAATATAAATTCCACAAAACAGCTCGGCAAGTTCCTTTTTGAGGATTTGGGACTTCCCGTAGTCAAGAAGACGAAAACGGGATATTCAACCGATTCGTCCGTACTTGAAAAACTTCGTGGCAAGCACGAGATAATCGACAGTATTATTGAATACAGACATCTTGCGAAATTAAAATCCACTTACGCAGACGCTTTTCTCCCCCTTCTTGATGATGAAGGCAGAATCCGCAGCACACTTAATCAGACAGTTACCGCAACGGGCAGAATAAGTTCAACCGAACCAAATCTGCAGAACATTCCCGTACGCACCGAAGTAGGTCGCGAAATAAGAAAGATGTTCGTGGCAAAGGACGGGCATCTTTTAGTTGGCGCCGACTATTCGCAGATTGAACTAAGGGTGCTTGCACATATGGCGGACGAAAAAGTTATGCAGGAAGCGTACAACACAGATGAGGATATTCATACAATAACCGCCACACAGGTTTTTGGTGTTCCCGATTTTCTTGTGACTGACGATATGCGTTCGCGCGCGAAGACTGTTAATTTCGGTATCATTTACGGTCAGAGCGAGTTTTCGCTTGCAGGCGAGCTTAAAATCACCCGCAAGGAAGCCAAGGAATATATCGAAAACTACTTCGCTCATTACAGCGGTGTAAGAAAATATATGGAAGAAACTATCGAAAACGCGAAGAAGGACGGATACGTTACAACTGTCTTCGGCAGAAGAAGATATATCCCCGAGCTTGCGGCGAGCAATTTCAATCTCCGTTCATTCGGTGAGAGAGTTGCGATGAATGCACCCATTCAGGGTACGGCGGCGGATATCATAAAGATTGCAATGGTAAAAGTGCAGAAGGCACTTTCCGAAAAATGCCCTGAAGCAAAGCTTATCCTTCAGGTGCACGACGAACTGATTTGTGAAGTTCCTGAAAAGGATGCCGAAAAGGCAGCACAGATATTAAAGGAAGAAATGGAAAATGCAGTAAAACTTTCCGTTCCATTAAAAGCAGACGTTAAAGTCGGAAAAAGCTGGTTTGATACTAAGTAAAGGGATGTTAAAAATGCCCAGAACGCAAAAGAAAAGAATTTTTTGATTAAAATCTCGTAAGCTATCCGATGATTTTTATAGGTTGAAAAAACTCATTTCTTCATTTTTTCAAATTATTTATCCTTTTGCTACGAACAAACTTCACCTCTCGCTGTACCTTTGTACAGCGTCGGATAACCCCTTCGGGTTCAGTTTGTCCGTTCTGAACATTTTTTCCTATCCCTTTAAGCACACAACGTAAACCAACGAAAGGAAATGCCTATGAAAAAGCTGATTGGTCTTACAGGCAGAACAGGCAGCGGTAAATCAAGTGCCGCGAAAATATTCGAA
>JAZREK010000074.1:0-14138 GCA_045660765.1 Clostridia bacterium | reverse complement strand
CGCCTCTTCCGCACCAAAACCTACTCAAAATTTCATCCGTTTCAGGTCAATGGAATTTACAGACAGCAGAATTTATGATTTCGGAAGGCAAAAACGCAGGTAATCCTTGATGGATTACCGAGTATTTTAACACATTGAAAGCGGAAATCCGCCTCTGAAAATCAGAGTTCGGATTATCCACTTTTGGTTAAGTCCAAAGACCTTGGAAGGTTGCTTCCGAGGTCTTTTTCTATAAAAAAAGCATGATCTTGAGAAAGTTCCGTATGATAAATAGAACTAACAAAGTGACTTTGTTAGTTAAAACAGGCGGAGTGGGGAATAATACTAAAACAACCCGCTTTCTCAAGGGGTTTTTCTTTTTTGTGCAAAATAAATCCCATATCCACTTGAATTTTGTAATAAAGTATGGTATAATACCCGCTGATTATGAAATATAAGGAGTTGGTTTTTTCATGGACGGCAGTCCGGCGGGCTATTTAATTTTCATTTTAGTATTATTAATTTTGGCAGCCTATTTTGCGGGGGCAGAAATTGCCCTGGCATCAGTAAATCGAATCAGATTGGAAAATCGTGCGGAAGATGGTAACAAGCGTGCGAAAAGAGTGATTTACATTTTGGACCATTTCGACAAGGCTCTTACAACCTTGCTCATCGGTACAAACGTGACTCACGCAGGTGTTGCTACTCTTTCTACCTTGTTTACTTACAATTTGTTCGACAGCATTGAATCAATGCCTGATTATGCGGTAACACTCTCTACAATTATTTCTACGATTGTCGTATTCTTAATTGGCGAGATGATTCCCAAATCCTTTGCCAAGGCGTGTAATGAAAGATTTGCACTTGCTATTTCAGGTTCATTGGTCTTTTTGATGAAGGTTATGACTCCGGTCAGCTTTTTCTTTTCTGTTATCAGCGAGATTGTAAGCCGTCCCTTTAAAAAGAAGGCGGAAGAAACTCCTACTGTAACTGAAGAAGAGCTTTACGACATCATTGAAACTTTCGTTGAAGAAAACGAACTTGACGAAGAAACAGAAGAATTAGTGCAAAACGCTATTGATTTTTCTGCTCGTACTGCGAAGGATGTAATGACACCTTGGGAAAATGTGTTGTATATTAATGTTCATGATACGAACGAGAAAGTTCTGGAATGTATCAAGAATTCCACTTACTCCCGTTTACCTGTGGTAAACGATAAAGGAAGGGTAATAGGAACTCTCAGCATCCGTGCTTTCCTGAAAAGCCATTATAAAAAAGAAAATTTCAACGTACGCAAAATAATGGGTAGAGCCGCTATGATTAGCGATACCACCCCTGTGGACGATTTGTTAGAAACCCTTTCCGCTAATCGTACACATATTGCATACGTCAGAACTGCCGGAAATTACGGGAAAATTCTCGGAATTATTACGGTAGAAGATATTCTGGAAGAACTCGTAGGCGAAATCTACGACGAAAAGGAAGGGGGTAGCGAAAATGATTAATGTAATTATTATCATAGTTTGCTTAATTTTCTCTGCCTTTTTCTCATCTTCGGAAATAGCTTTCGCTTCAGCTAATAAATTGCGTTTAAAACACGCAGCAGAAGAAAAAGGAAGCGCTGCTTCAAAACTAGCATATAAAATTTACAACAACTACGAAAAGGCACTTGCTACCATTTTGATTGGTAACAACCTTGTTAACATTGCATCAGAATCAGTTGCTACTGTCCTTGTTATTGGTCTTTTGGGCGCAGAAGATGCATGGATTGCAACAATCGTTATGACAGTCATCGTATTGATTTGCGGTGAGATTGTGCCTAAAATCGTTGTAAAAACTATGCCGGAGACCTTCTCCACAATCTTCGCAATTCCCCTTTATGTATTGATGATAATTACCAGGCCGGTTGTTATAATTGTAGACGGATTGGTAAAACTCGTCTCAAAACTCTGGGAAAAAGGTGTGGACACCACTCCCATCAGTAAAGAAGAATTGGAAACAATTCTGGATACTGTTGAAGATGAGGGTATTCTTGACGAAGAAAAATGTGAACTTTTACAAAGTGCGTTTGACTTTGGCGAAGTTCAGGCGTATGAGATCATTACTCCTCGCGTTGATATGACAGCTATTGATGCTGATGATGAACGCGAAAAGATGATGGATATTATTCTTAATTCGCCCTATACACGTATTCCTGTTTATAAAGACACGATTGATAATATCATCGGTATTCTTCACGTTAACTTGGTAATGCGCGCATTGACAGACGACCCCGACGCAGACATCCTTGGTTCGCTCTTTGAACCTGTTTTTGTACACAAGACAATGCCACTTGACGACGTCCTTGAAATGATGCGTGTAAAGCGTAACCACTTGGCAGTTGTTACTGACGAATATGGTGGCGTAATGGGCATACTTACTATGGAAGACGTAATCGAACAGCTCGTTGGTGATATCTGGGACGAAAACGACGAGATTGAACCCGAGGTTGTAGAAATTTCCGAAGGAATACTGGAAATCGACGGTGATATGCGAATAGATGACTTCTTCGACGAGGTAGAATTCGATGACCGCGATTTGGATGACGATAATGCTACCGTAGGTGGATTCGTTGTTCAGCAGCTCGGTCACTATGCAGAGCCCGGCGAAACAGTAGATTACGAAAATCTTTCGTTCACAGTTCTTGAAACTGATAGCAGACGAATCGAACGACTCAAAGTTGAGGTTCATCAAATAGATGAAGAAACTGAAGAAGAGTCTGAAGAAATAGCGGAAGAAGAAACTGAATAATTTATGTGCAAAAGCCCTGAGAACCAGTTCTCAGGGCTTTTTAGTACCAAAAATCAACTATAATAATCTTGAAAAATAAAATTTGGTATGGTAAAATATTTTTAAAACAATCTCTAAAAATACGGAGGCAGTTATGGATTTTCAGTATTTAAAAAATTTCATGGATTTTATGGCAGCAGAACGAACACCCGGAAACGCTATCGAGGTGCATCTGGGGAATGAATGTGTGTTTAAATATGCAGCAGGTTATTCGGACCTTGAAACAAAAACAAAACTTACAGGGGATGAATATTTCAATATTTTCTCTTGCTCTAAAATAACCACTATGACAGCGGTTCTTCAGCTTCTTGAAAAGAGCAAGATTCTTGTTACAGACCCTTTGTATGACTATATTCCTGAATATAAGACAATGTATGTCAAGGATGAGGATGGTAATGTCCGTGAGGCAAAGAACCCAATTACAATCTGGAATCTTATTACAATGACAGCAGGTTTCGGCTATAACTTCAAAACCGATGCCGCTGAAAAGGCACGACAGCTTACTGACGGCAAAATGAACACCGATGTTTTTGCACGCTGTATGGCACAGGAGCCTCTTCTTTACGAACCCGGTGAAAAATGGCGCTACAGCCTTGCACACGATATCCTTGCAGGTCTTATCACAATTATTGAAGGAAAGCCTTTCCGTCAGTATGTAAAGGAAAATATATTTGACCCGCTCGGTATGGATAAAGCAGTATATCACGCGACTGATGAAATAAAATCCAAAATGGCATCGCAGTATAAATTCGTTCCTACCGGGCAGGAGGGCGAAATTGATATCGTAGCTGCACAGCAGTATGGAAAAAGTAATGATGGTACTTTTGTTAATATCGGAAAAGGTTGTGCTCATGTACTCGGAGAAGAATTCGACAGCGGTGGAGCCGGTATAACAACTACCATTTCTGATTACATAAAGCTTTTAGATGCCCTTTCAAACTTTGGTGTAGGTGCAAACGGGGAGAGAATTCTTACCGCTAATGCTGTTGAGCTTATGCGCACAAATGCCCTTACAGAAAATCAGCTTGAATATTTAAACTGGGTACAGCTTGCAGGATACGGCTACGGTTACGGCGTAAGAACTCTTATCAATCGAGCAAAGGCAGGTTCTATCGGCAATATTGGCGAAATCGGATGGGGTGGAGCAGCCGGTGCAACAGCACTTGTTGATCCAAGTATGAAACTTTCGGTATTCTATACTCAACATTGTCATAATCCCAGAGAAAGCTTTTATCAGCCGAGACTCAGAAACGCAATCTATACATCATTGGGAAGATAAACATAAAAACGCATCCAATCCAGAGGATGCGTTTTTTTATTGAAATAAGAGGAGAAATGGATAAAAAAGGAGGAAAAAAGCCAAAAAACATTGACATCAAATTTATATAGTATATAATGATAATATAGAGTGTTTATCACATAAACACATTGAAATTCAAGAAAAAGGGGTGTGCGTATGTTTTGTATAAAATGTGGCGCAAAAAATGATGATGATGCAAAGTTTTGTGAAAAATGCGGAGCAAATCTTCTTGAAGAAGATACACAAAACAATATTGCAGAAGAACAAAAAGTTGGAACAGAAAATTCACAGGTTGTAGAGGAAGTGGCTCCTGTTACAGAAGCATTCAATTCTGCTCCTGAATATGCTCTGGCTCCCGCAAAAAGCAAAAAGCCTATTATAATTGCAATAGTAGCTGTTTTGATCCTTGGAATTTTATTCTGGGATTCAGTTCTTGCAACTCTTTCTCCGAAACTTTACACTCAGGTTGTTTTGATGGACACCATTGACGAAGTTTCAGATGAATTGATGAAATCAGAGAAGAATATTCTTGGATTTAACATTGCAAATAAAAAGAACCTTACATACTCTGTAGAAGCAATTCTTAATGAAGTTGACGGCAGAGATATGAATGATTCAGGTTTCAGATTTACCATAAAGGATTCTGCAAGCAAGAAAAAGCTTATGTTAAGTGCAGATGCAATCACAAATGGAGAACCCATTGTTTCAGGTTACTTTATGCTTAATAACAAGAGCATGTACCTCGATTGCCCTGAACTCTTTGATCAGAGTCTCAGTATCCCTTCAAAAAAGTTTGGTAAAGCTTGGCAAAAGAGTGAATTAGCAGAACTCCTTGAAGATGAATCAGGTATCAAGATCAGCGAAGATACAGATTTGTCATACAGCAATCTTTTCAAGGAAAAGGAAGTTCTGACAAAGAAATCAGAAAAAGCTATCAAGAAAGAAATCAAAAAGCTTATCAAAGCATCAGAAGTTGAAAAGGATAAAGGTACAGCTAAGGTTGACGGAAAGACTGTGAATACAAAGACATACATAGTTTCAATTGATCCTGACGATATGGAAGATACTTTGGAAAATGTCTTAGGCATAATTGAAGAAGACAAAAACATTAATAAAATTTTCGAGGATAACAAAGAACTTGAAGCTGTAAAAGATCAAGTTTTCAATAGCTTAGGTATGGCAATTGGAGCCGGATGTGATGTCATTGAAGGTGATATCATTCTTGAACTTCAGGTTTATAATGGAAAAGCTGTAGTTATTTCATCAGAATTCAAGTGCGAAGGTATGAAGTTCGGTGCAGATGTTGCATTTGAAAACAAGAAGAACTTAATTGATGACATCAATGCTGAATTGTACATGGTAGACGGCGAAGACAAGGGCGTTGTTGAAATCAGTTCAAAGGGTAATCATATCGCTAAGGGTAAAGTGTTTACTGACAGCACCGTAGTTGTAGTAAAGGCTGAAGGAGAAACTTTGGGTAAGTTTGAACATGAAATGACCCTCGATATGAAGAAAAAGGTTTACGAACAGGAACTTGTAGTGAGTGTAGACGGTGAAGAAGCTAGTGTTGAACTTGAAGGTACATGTTCAAACAGAAAGGAATTCAAGCTTGCAATCAATAAATTGAAGGTAAGCGGTCCTGACGGCGTTATTCCGATTCCCGAATTCAAGGGCGAGGTTTCACTTACTATCGCACCTAAGGCTAAGTTTGAAAAGATTAATACTTCAAAAACTCTCAACCTTTTAGAAGCTAGTGAGAAAGATGTTGAAAAATGGGGAGAAAAGGTTGGCGAAAAGGCTGAAAAATTTGCTGAAAAGAACGAAGATCTCTTCAGATCAGGCTTTGGCGGATTGCTCTTCAATTCTTATGGTTACGATGATTACTACTACAATTAAATGGTTGTAGGAAAGGAGCTTTAAATAATGGCAGATTTTTTTACTAAAGTTATGGACGGTGTTAATAAAGGTGTTGCAACCGTAAGCGCCGGTTCAAAAACAATTCTTGAAAAAACAAAAATTAACAGTGTTATAAAGAATCTTACCGACGAGAAGAAACAGCTTCTTGAGGTTCTTGGTAACAAGGTATTCGCATTTGCAACTGCAGAAAAGAAAGATATTCCTTTTGCTGAAGTAGAAACAATTTGCGTGCAGATTGCACAGCGAGATGAACAGATTGCTCAGCAGCAGGCAAAGATTGAGGAACTTGATGCTGAAATGAATAAGATAACCGGTTCATCCGGAATTTCAGCAGCAACTTGCTCTTGTGGTCACATCAATAAGAGTGGCGCAAAGTTCTGCGCAGCTTGCGGAAACAAATTAGTTTAAAACAGAAACCCCATCCTGATTTCAGGGTGGGGTTTTTATATAAATTTAATAATCACTTGAAATATTCTCGTCGGTTTGGTAAAATCAATATAGTGACATATACTTAATTAACAGGAGAGATTGCTATGCAGGAAATTAAATGTCCGAAATGCGGTGAAGTGTTTCAGGTTGATGAATCAGGTTATGCCGCAATTGTAAAGCAAGTTCGTGATAAAGAGTTTGAAAAGGAAGTGCAAGAGCGCGAAAACGCTCATAAAAGCGACAAGGATTCTGCAGTTAAACTTGCCGTAACAAAAGCCGAGGCAGATAAAGATAAAGAGATTGCTGAAAAGGATCTTGAAATAGCACGTCTTAAGGGCGAACTTGAGCTTCATAGGAAAAGTACAGATCTTGCTGTAAAAAACGCTGTTCAGGAGAAGGAAACAAGAATACTGGAACTTGAAAATAAAATAGTACTCAAAGACAGTGAGTTCGAATTAAAAGAAAAATCAGCTATTGAAAAGCACGCACAGGAACTGAAACTCAAAGAAGAAGAAATTGCGTATTATAAAGACTTTAAAACCCGTCAATCAACAAAAATGATAGGCGAGAGTCTTGAACAGCATTGCGAAATCGAATTCAATAAGTTAAGGGCAACAGCTTTCCCTAATGCTTATTTTGAAAAGGATAACGATGCAAAAACAGGAAGTAAGGGCGATTTCATATACCGCGAAGCATCCGAAGACGGAACGGAATTCATTTCAATTATGTTTGAAATGAAAAACGAGATGGATACCACCGCTACAAAGCATAAAAACGAAGACTTTTTCAAGGAACTTGATAAAGACAGACGTGAAAAGAATTGCGAGTATGCAGTTCTCGTATCAATGCTTGAAGCGGATAACGAATTTTACAATACGGGAATCGTGGACGTTTCGTACAAATATCCTAAAATGTATGTGGTAAGACCACAGTTCTTTATACCTATCATAACTCTTCTTAGAAATGCGGCGCTCAATTCACTTACATACAAACGCGAACTTGAAGTTATGCGTAATCAGAATATTGATATTACTCATTTTGAAGAAGATATCAACGACTTCAAGGAAAAGTTTTCGCGTAATTTCCGACTTGCAAGTGAAAAGTTTCAAAAAGCAATCGACGAGATTGACAAAACTATTGACCACTTGCAAAAAACGAAGGATGCACTTATATCATCGGAAAACAACCTTCGTCTTGCAAATAATAAGGCGGAAGATCTTACAATCAAGCGCCTTACAAAAGGAAACCCCACAATGGCAGAAAAATTTGCACAGCTTGAAAACAACTAAAAAAGAGCAACGGTTTAAACCGTTGCTCTTTTAATTATGGCTTTAACGCGGTACTGTTATTGAGTAATGAAGTGCTGTAAATAAACAGAATATCGCTGTTTATAAAATCAGCGAAAGAACCTATAAAACTACTTGATAACATATATCGTAAATCAAAAACAGTGATTTTCTTGTAACCTTCAGCAAAAAGCGGTGCGAGGCTACTTCCGTAGGAGTCGCGGAATATAATAAGCTCCTTGTCGGTGCGTGCGTTGGGGTTTTCAATTATTACAATTGACTCAGAACCGGAAAGGAACATTTCGTACGGGTCTTTTCCGTTTGCCTTAGTCATATTATACATATCACCTTTTACGGGAACCCCCATATTGTTGTAATACGTTACGGTGCAATTGTTAAGTGTATCATTGGTAAGATATTTGATAATGTCAGGATCCACAGGAAGCGCGTATTGACCGCTGTAAACGCCCTGGAACGGTTTTTCAAGAGCGTTTATGGTATAACTGCTTTGAACGTCAGTTCCCATTCTGGAGGCGATATACTCCGCTACATCGGTTATTTCTTCCTGCTTCCAATGTGTATCTGTTGTATAGTAATCGTTCAAAGAAAGCTGTTTTGTTATATCAATATATTCCATAAACGGTGTTTTATCACGCATTTTGGTTATAAAACTGTCATAATCAAGAGAGGGGAAACCGTTCTTTTTTGCGATAAAGTAATTTTTATCAGGAATTATTGAAAAATACACATTGGGGTTTTGACCTTTTGTGTTTTTCTCTACAATGTTTTTGAAAATATTTGCTGCGTAGTTAAGCATATTTTCATCTTCTTTTGCATCTAAACGAGAAAGGTGCCCATCTACTCTGAAAACACCGTTGTTTTCTGCTTGCATAAGAATTCTCTCTGCAAAAACCGTTTTTATTCCGCGAACAAAATCGCGTGCAGGAAATTGGTCTGTTGCGTAAGATTCAAATTCTTTCATAAATTTGCCACTCGAAACATTTTTAACGCTTAAAACGGGTTTCTGTGCAAGAAGTCGCCTTTCGCTGTTTGAAAATTCGGCGTCAGGACTAAAATAGCATGCAGCAGAAACAGTGAACAGAAAAACTGTAAAAACAGCAGTCATTACAATGCTTTTAATTTTATTCATATTAGTTCCTCCTGTTAAAATCTGAAGTACAAGAACGGGTTGAATGAACCGTCTACAAGATACGCTGTAGCAACTATAATCAGGATCAAAAGTATGGGAATTTCCAAAACATCCATAACAAGTCGTGTTTTATTATTCTGCTCTAACTTTTCCTTTGCCTTTACAAAAAGTGGCGTTGCAGAAACAATTGCAAGCAAGAGTACAAAACCAAAGTTTCTCAAATTATAAATTGCACTTTCGGAAATTAGAGGGAGAGAGCCATAACCAAACATTCCACCGACATTTGAAAGGGCTTCTTTCATTCCGTCTCCTGCAAAAATTGCAAAACTTATTGTGATGAAGAATAGTAGATAAATGCGACTTATTATTTTTGATTTTTCGAGCCTTTTTGTAAGGAAATATTTTTCAATAAGAAGCAATACTCCGAAATAAACACCCCATATTATAAAGTTCCACTCGGCTCCGTGCCAGAAGCCTGTCAAAAACCATACAGTAAAGATGTTCAGCAGAAGTCTCATTTTGCCAACACGATTACCGCCCATGGGAATATATACATAGTCGCGAAACCATGAGCCAAGTGAAATGTGCCATCTGCGCCAGAACTCGCTTATAGTGGATGAAATAAACGGATAACGGAAGTTTTCGATGAAGTCAAATCCGAAAAACTTGCCAAGACCGATAGCCATATCACTATAACCTGAAAAGTCAAAATAAATCTGAAGCATAAACGCTATTACATAAAGCCAATAGAACATAACAGATTTATCATCGGACATTTTGAAATTTTCGCAAAGGATACCTAACGTGTTAGCAATAATTATTTTCTTCCCAAGACCGATTGTAAAACGGCGTATACCAAGAGCTGCTTTCTCGAAGGTATGGCTTCTTTGCGTAAGCTGTTTTTCAACATCAATATATCTTACAATAGGTCCTGCAATAAGTTGCGGGAAAAGTGCAATATAAGCACCAAGCGTTATAGGGTTTTTCTGTGCGGCAACATTACCGCGATAAACATCAACCGTATAACTTAAAATCTGGAACGTGTAAAAACTTATACCAATAGGAAGAGCAATCCTCAAAAGAGGAATTGAAAAACCGGTCAAGGTATTAAAATTCTCTATAAAAAAGTCTGCATATTTAAAATATCCGAGTATAGCAAGTGAGCAGACAACTGAAAGTGTTACGAAAAATTTCGACAACCACTTGCCTCGTGTTTTCTCAATTAAAATACCGATGATGTAATTAAAAAGTACTGTCGCAATCATCAAAAACACATAGCGCGGTTCGCCCCATGCATAGAAAACGAGGCTTGATAAAAGAAGAATCGTGTTTTTAAGAAATTTTGGTGCGATAAAGTACAAAACAATTACAACAGGTAAAAAATAATATAAAAATGGAATACTTGAAAAAAGCATAATCAATACTCCTTTTGCAAAGAAAAAGCGGGGAAGCCCCCGCTTTTAATTATTCAGCATCTTCAAAACTTGTGGGACACATTACGAAGAAAACTTTGTTTCCGGCGCTACCTGTAACCATTTCGTCTGCAGCTGTACAGATGTTCCATCTGAGATTTGCAGCGCTTTTCAATGTGCTGATGAAATCAGAAGCATTTGTTCCTTCGGAAAGTGTGAAAACATAACCAACAAAGGGGATTGTTCCGATCATGGGAGCAAACATTGCACCTTCGCTGAAGCCTTTGATTTCAGTGTTGTCGAAACCTGTAAGATATCCTTCTTCAACAGGCATTGCGCCGCCACCGAAAGCAATTACTTCGTTAGTAATAAGTGTTTCTGCGATTGAGAGAGCAGAGGCAGAATTGCTGGCGTTTGACTGGAACGCAGAAAGAAGAGTCTGTCCAACTGTTTTTGATGTTTGGGGTTTTTCTACAGGCTTCTCTTCAGGTTTCTCTTCAGGTTTGGTTTCAGGTTTAGTTTCGGGTTTAGTTTCGGGTTTAGTTTCGGGCTTTTTATCTGAATCCTTGGGTTTTTCGTCTTCAGGATCTTTGTCAGAACCGTTACTAGGTTTCTTTCCTGGCTCTTCGTCAGGCTTCTTTTCATCCTCTTTTTCAGGTTTCTTTTCGTCTTCTTTTTCGGGAGCCTTATCTTCGTCCTCGTCTTTATCTTTCTCCTCGTCCTTGGCAGGATCTTCCACAGGTTCCTTCTTGTTTGAAGTTTCGTCCTTTTCAACTACCTCTTTATCAGAAGCGTTATCAACTTTTTCAGCATCTTTTTTGCTGCATGCTGAAAAAGAAAATGCAACCATAAGTGCTAAAATGATTGAAAGTAACTTTTTCATATAGTATTCTCCTTTTTGTCAAAAAAATCTCTGTAACTTACTATTCCATTATACAAAAATGTAATATGCATGTCAAATGTTTTATGTTTCTAACTCAGGTAAAGAATGTATTGCTCGCATAAGTTCAGAAAGGCTTTCGGTTCTTCTTACGATTTTGAATATTTTTTCCTCTTTTGGAAAATTCCACATCATAAGAAGCCATATTTCTTTCAGTTTGTGCATGGTGAACTTGTCGCTTGATAAAATTGAGTTATATCTCTCTTTAAGTATTTCTGTAAACTCTAACATCTGCGCTGTAGTAACCCTTTCTCCGCCACGTATTTCTCGGAAGAGTGCAGGGTTGGAAACAGCACCACGACCAAGCATAATACTGTCTATATCTGGGTACATTGAGATAATCTTTTCGTAATCTTCTTTGGTAAAAACATTTCCGTTATAGCACAATGGATTTTTAGAATGCTCATAAGCCATCGAAAAAGCTTCATTATTAACATCGCCTTTGTAAAAATCGGCTCTACAACGAGGATGAACTATCAAAAGCTTTATCGGATAATTGTTGTAAAAATTCAAAAGGCCTTCAAATTCGTCAGGAGTAGAAAAACCTATTCTGGTTTTTACGGAAATTTTTATATCGCATTTTTCAAAAATCTCGTCAAGAAAGCTTTTCAAAAGCTCTCTTTCACGAAGAAGTCCGCTTCCGCGTTTTTTGTTCACGACAGTAGGGGAAGGACAACCAATGTTTATATTTACCTCATCATATCCATACTCTTTAAGTTTTTCCGTAAACTTCAGAAATGAAACGCTGTTATTTGTAAGAACCTGAACGGTAGGTTTAACGACCTGGTTGTTTTCAGGAAGCATATCGCGGAAACCTTTTCTGCCGATTTTGCTGTTATCACTCGGCGATATAAAAGGAGTATAGTATTCATCACAACTTCCGAAATATTCCGCATGAGTGTTTCTGTATATATATCCTGTAATACCCTCTAAAGGAGCAAACGAAAGTTTCATAGCAATCTCCATTTCTCAACAAAAGAGCAATAGAAAAATCTATTGCTCTTTTATATTAGTTCGTGTTTTTTTAAATCCTTCCAAAATATGTTTCTTCGCAGAAACAGCCTTCTCAAAAGGAAGCGCAGGCAAATCCTTAAGTGGATACTCAATTCCGAGTTCTTTGTATTTATTAACGCCCATCGTATGATAGGGAAGAACATCAAGCGCCTTTACATTGGAAAGCGAACCGATAAATTCTCCTAATCTGACAAGGTCTTTCTTGTCGTCGGTAATCCCCTCCACGATAATATGTCTTATCCAGGTGGGAATTCCTGACTTTTCAAGAAACTTTGCAAATCCGAGAATTGCATCGTTAGAATGTCCGGTAAGAGATTTGTGCTTTTCAGAATCTATATGCTTTATATCAAGCATAACAAGATCCGTATACTTCAAAAGTAACGAAAGTTTTTCTATGTATTCGGGGTTGGTATTGAAAGTTATTCCCGAAGTGTCCAAGCAGGTATGAATATCTTCTTCCTTAGCCTTTTTAAAAAGTTCAGTCAGAAAATCAATCTGTAAAAGCGGTTCGCCGCCCGTAACAGTAATTCCGCCATCCCTATAAAAAGGACGGTTTTTGTTATACTGCTTTAATATTTCTTCGGTAGTAGTTTCTTTGCCAGCTCCGATTTCCCAAGTGTCAGGGTTATGACAATAAGCACAACGCATAGGACAGCCCTGGGCAAAGACAACCAATCTTATACCAGGACCGTCAACTGTGCCAAAACTTTCGATTGAATGTATATATCCCTTCATTAGATATTGTCGTGGAAAGTTCTTGAAATAACTTCATCCTGCTGTTCTTTTGTAAGTTTGATGAAGTTAACTGCATAACCACTTACTCTAACTGTAAGCTGAGGATATCTTTCGGGATGCTGCTGAGCATCGAGAAGTGTTTCTTTTGTGAAAACATTTACGTTAAGATGGTGTCCGCCTTTTTCAACGTAACCGTCAAGAAGGTTTACCAAGTTATCAATCTGATTCTGTGTTGCTGCCATAATTAGTTCCTCCTTAAAATTTTAATTGTTTTTGATTATTCTGCGTCAAGACCCTCGAAAAGAGTGGGAGATGAGCATGCTCCGTTTGAGCAGTCAAGGTCAACTTCGATGTCGCCGGCGAAGATTCTGTCATCCTTACCAAGCGCACCGGGGATAATTGAGAATGTATTTGAAATACCATCCTGTGCATCGATGAAGGGAAGCTTTGAAACGCTTGCCAATGAAGCTACTGCACCGTGAGTATCTCTTCTGTGCATGGGGTTAGCACCGGGAGCAAAAGCTTCACCCTTCTTACGACCGTCAGGAGTAGCACCTGTGTTCTTACCATATACTACGTTTGAAGTGATTGTAAGAATTGATGTTGTGGGGATACCGTCACGATATGTATGATTCTTTCTTACGTGGTTCATGAATCTGTGAACGATATCGTATGCAATCTGGTCAACGCGGTCATCGTCGTTACCATACTTGGGGAAGTCGCCTTCAACTTCGTAATCTGTAACGATACCCTGCTCGTTACGGATAGTCTTAACCTTTGCGTACTTGATAGCTGAAAGTGAGTCTGCTACAACTGAAAGACCTGCAATACCTGTTGCGAACCAACGGGTAACATTCTTGTCATGAAGAGCCATCTGGATCTTTTCGTAGCAGTACTTATCGTGCATGTAGTGGATGACATTGAGTGTGTTTACATACACACCTGCAAGCCACTTCATCATCTCGTCATAACGTTTCATTACCTCGTCATAATCGAGATACTCCGAGGTTATCGGTCTGTACTCGGGCGCGATCTGCTTACCGCTTATTTCGTCTATACCGCCGTTAATGGCGTATAACAGACATTTTGCAAGGTTCGCGCGCGCACCGAAGAACTGCATTTCTTTTCCGAGTCGCATTGATGATAC